>URQX01000110.1 GCA_900550175.1 uncultured Veillonella sp. | reverse complement strand
GTATAATGTATTCTTTTTATAATACTTATTAAAATTCCTATAAAATATACCGGAAAATATTGACAACATCTATACCTATACATATAATATTATATGTGCGTATGTAAATTATCAGCACTTCCCGAGATTATTTTTGGAGGGAGGGATATAGATGTCTGAAATCAAAGTCGGTAAAAACGAAACGCTTGAAAGTGCTCTTCGTCGATTCAAACGCTCCTGCCAAAAAGCGGGTGTTTTGTCTGAAGTAAGAAAACGTGAACACTACGAAAAACCAAGCGTAAAAAGAAAGAAAAAATCTGAAGCAGCAAGAAAACGCAAATTCAGAGCATAAGATGATTACCCTAATTCTGCCTTTTCATGGCTTCATGAAATCCAGAATTAGGGTTTCTTTATATATATAATAGGAGGAAATATGAGCTTAAAAGATCAATTAAAAGAAGATATGAAAGCTGCTATGAAAGCACGTGAAGAAGGTAAAACGGCTCTTTCTGTAATTCGAATGGTTAATAGTGCTATTAAGAATACAGAAATCAATGATAAAGTTGAGCTTGATGATAATGGTATTCTTGGCATTTTGGCGAAAGAAATGAAAACTCGCCAAGATTCTTTAGTTGAATTTGAAAAAGCGGGTCGTGAAGACTTAATCTCTCATGTAAAAGAAGAGATGGCAGTACTACAAAAATATTTACCAGCTCAAATGAGTGAAGATGAAATTCGTACAGTCGTAAAAGAAGCGATTGCTGCATGTGGCGATGCTGTAAATATGGGTAATGTTATGAAACATGTAATGCCAAAAACTAAAGGCCGTGCAGATGGTAAAGTAGTTAATAATATCGTTAAAGAGTTACTTGGATAATATATTGTAAAATAGCTAATTAAACAGTTGATATAGTTAGTATATTTAATTCATTAACATAGAACTCTTAAACCTATAGTTAAGAGAATTATGAAATTCTATAGAAAGTTATTGACATATATTTTCACTATATGATATTATGAGTGCAACAAAATAATTGGTCAACGAAGACTCCACTGTAGATATATAAAATATATATCTATTTGTTGGAGTCTTTTTATTTTTAGGAGGAACCATTATGACAAATACTAAAGATTTATTGTATTACATTCCAGCAGGTCAATATGGTAAAGAAGGTGTTCTTGCACTATTAGAACAACATCCAGAAATTAAATTCGTATCTCTTGTAGGTATTGATTTAGCTGGTAATGATACAGATGAAAAAATCCCTATGGCAGCATTCTTTGATGATTATGAAGCATTCTTCGAAGGTCGTGCTATTCAAACAGATGGTTCTTCTGTAGTACTTACAAATATTGCCACATTAAATAATGCACGTGTTGATATGTGGGGCGACCCAAGTGTAAATTGGTTCGTTGATTACAACTATGAAAACATCGATGAAGCTACAGGTTTACCAACAGGTACACTACGTATTCCAGCATTCTTGATGCATAACTATCGTTATGTTGACTCTCGTTCTATCTTGAAAAATAGCTGCGACTATGTTCGTGCAGAACTATTGTCTCTAATTAAAGAACATGGTCTACCTGGTATGCCTCATGTGAAAGCTGATGATGTTGTAGATATTATCTTTACATCTGCTACAGAATTGGAATTCTGGGTAAAAACTCCATCTAGAACAGTTACTAAAAAAGAATTATCTGTATCTCAAAGATTACAAGAACAATACTGGCAACGTACTCATGGTACAGTTCGTACAGCATTAGAACAAGCGGTAGAACGTCTTGATCAATACGGTATGGATGCTGAAATGGGCCATAAAGAAGTAGGTGGTGTTAAAGCTAAACTTGATGAAGATGGTCATGAAGCAGTTGTATTAGAACAATTAGAAATCGACTGGAAATTCTCTGGCAATCCATTACAAACAGCAGATAACGAATTACAAGCTCGTATTATCGTTCGTGAAGTATTCCGTGAAAATGGTCTTGATGTAACATTCAATGCAAAACCTATTATTGGCGTAGCTGGTTCTGGTGAACATACACACTTTGGTGTTATGGCAAAATTAAAATCTGGTAAACTTGTAAACTTGTTTAGCCCAGAAGATATGCGTAAAGAAGCTGCTAGCTCCTTGGGTATTGGTGCTATCATGGGGCTATTAAAACATTATGAAGCAATCAATCCATTTATCAGTTCTACAACAGACTCCTTAAATCGTTTAAAACCTGGTTTCGAAGCTCCAGTATGTATCGTTACATCTTTAGGTACTGATCCTTCCGAACCAAGCCGTAACCGTACAATCCTTTGTGGTTTGATTCGCGATATCGATAATCCTATGGCTACACGTTATGAATTGCGTTCTCCAAACCCTTACACAAATACATATACTGCATTGGCATTGATCTTCATCTCTGCATTTGATGGTATGAAATATGCTATTACATCTGGTAAAACACAAGCTCAATTGGAAGCAGAACTTTCTAAAGAAGTTGGTGAACCAGCTGAATACCTTGCTACAAACCGTGCATACCGTACAGAAAAAGACGTATTCGATGATTTCACTCAAGAAGAACGTAATCAAATGTTTGGTATTGCACCAGCTACTGTATGGGAAAATATTAAAGGTTACCATAACAATCCTGAATTAGTTGAAACATTGGCTCAAGGTAATGCGTTTGCTAAGGACTTGATGGATTCCTTCATTGCATCTATTTTGAAACGTTGGAAACTTGTATTAGCACATCGTTTAATCCCTAATAATCTTGATACTGTTCGTAATATGGTAGCTATTCATACTGATAGCCGTAATAGTGTAGATGATAAACGTTTTGCAGAAGTTAATGACTTACGTTTCTATCTTGCTAAAGATAGTGATGATCGCAAATCTTTATTCACTCGTTTAATCGATGCACTTAATGACGGTGAATATGACTTAGCATCTCAATTACAAATTGAAATGAACGATAAAATGGAAGAATTAGAAGCTAAATATGCTAACTATGCAAAAAATATCTTCTAATATCGGTTGATCTTATTGCTCAAAAAGGGCTCCTACATTTGTAGAAGCCCTTTTATTCATATTAACTTTTTATAATTTAGTCGTTAAAGCTATTACTCGTTATGTCCTATAAACTTTTCTACTAATACTAAACTACATACGAGTACAAAAATCGCAATGGACCAAATTAAATTATCAAATGCAGATTCATGGTCAATAATTAGAAGTCTTACAATTGCTGTAATCCCAATATACAAAAAGAAATCAAGAGGAAAGTGGAAGTTATTTTTAAAGTATTTTACGATAAGTGCAATAAACTCAAAGTATAGGAAGAAGGTAATTAATTCTTCAATTAATAAAGAGTAAGTGCTATAACCTTGGATATTTGCCCACGTAATAAATCCTAGGCTAATTAATGTATTAATGAGGGCAATACAAAGAGCAATGCCTACACCTACAAGGGCTATATTTTTTATAGTTAATAATAATTTAGAAATACGTATCCACATATATAATTCACCTACAATAAATATCTAAATACTATACCACATAAAAAAGACCGTACACCGTACGGTCTTTTTACGATTACACCACAGTATAATCAACAGAATATCTAAGGATTAGATATCAGCTTTAATTGCTTCTAATGCAGCATCGAAGTTAACTGCTTGAGTTACTTCAGGTACGTATTCAACATAAGTTACTTTATTTTCTTTGTTGATTACTACTACGCCACGAGTTAAAAGACGAAGTTCTTCAATCAAGAAGCCATAGTTTTCACCGAAGGAAGCATCTTTGTGGTCAGACAAAGTAATAACTTTATCTACGCCAGCAGCGCCACACCAACGTTTTTGAGCGAAAGGTAAGTCCATAGAGATTGTCAATACTACAACATCATCAGAAAGTGCTGTAGCATCTTGGTTGAACCAACGAGTTTGAGCGTCACAAACGCCTGTATCAAGGGAAGGAACAACGGAGATAACTTTTACTTTACCTTCGAAATCTTTTAATGTTTTAGGTTGTAAGTCGTTGCTTAAAACTGTGAAGTCAGGAGCTTGTTGACCTACTTTAACTTCTGGACCAACCAATGTGATAGGGCCACCTGCAAATGTTACTACGCCAGTACGTTTTTCCATGTTGTATTCCTCCTAAGAGTTTTAATTCTAATTTATGTAAGGATACGTTTTGTATCTATGCATAGTATAACACTTACATTACCATAAGTAAACTAAAAAATTCGATATAGTGTTTTTAAGGGAATAAATAGTATATTATTGGCTTCATAATCAAGAAAATATCTTATAACTACATTATATACGTATAGGTGTATTAAGATATATGAAAAAAATGTGTATACTATAAGGAGTATATTTAAATATTGATAATCTTGTAATATAGAAATTTAACTGAGAGGTACTATGAAACCTATAGAGCTATTTATGCAGTTTTTCCGCCGAGAAGGCTGGGTGTATGCCATCGGATTAACTATGCTAATTGCTATTGATATAGCATTTTTATTTGTTCCACAATTCATTGGTAATGCCATTGATACACTAAGTCACAATAAAGAGGGCTTAGTCAATTATATTATTTACTTTATTTTATTATTTATTATTATAACGATTCTAAAAGTTATTTCGCGACGCACCTTACTTGGTTCCATCCGTCGTATGGAGTACCTTTTTCGTGAAATTTTGTGTAAAAAAGCATTACAAATAAAAACAACATACTATGAGGCAAATGGACCTGGTAAAGTTATGGCGTTGATGACAAATGATGTTACATCTCTTCGTGTAGCGTTAGGTTTAGGTGTAATGATCGTGGTGGATATTATATTTTATTCCATTGTAGGATCTATTATTTTAATTCAAAAAATAGATGGTCTATTAGCTTTTAAAATCATGACACCGGTATTCTTCATCATTGTTACAATATTTGTGTTGGGCAGAAAATTACGTGCTAAACAGCGTAGTGCTCAAGCTACTTATAGTGATATGACAGAATTTGGGCAAGAATTATTCCAAGGTATAGATGTAATTAGAGCCTTTAATCGAGAACGTATTATTTCTGACTC
>URQX01000109.1 GCA_900550175.1 uncultured Veillonella sp. | reverse complement strand
TGAAGCGATAAAAAAGTTGACGGCTCTTGAACAAGAGCCGCTTCGTTTGCGTAAACGAACTATAGAGGAGTGCCTTAGTGCTGATGCAGTAATGCTTGCCTATATTGGCGATGCTGTATACTCCATGTATGTCCGTGAGCGAGTAGTACAAATGAATATAACGAAGGTACAAGTGTTACACACTATTGTTACAGAGTTTATTTGTGCAAAATCACAAGCAAAGGTATTGCTTGAAATAGAGGATACTTTCACAGAACAAGAACAAGCTATTGCACGACGTGCTAGAAATAGTAATGTAAATGTGCCAAAAAGTAGTTCTGTTCAAGAATATCGCAGTAGTACCGCCTTTGAAGCAGTACTGGGATTTCTTTATGAAACGCGTCAAAAAGAGCGATTACAAGATGTTATGAAGCAAGCCTTTTCAATAACTCTACGAGGTATGTAGTATGGATAATTATATTGTAGGTCGCAATGCGGTAAAAGAGGCCCTTAAAAGTGGTCGTTCTATTCAACGCATTATGGTCAGTGAAGATAAGGTAAAAACAGGTCTAGCTGATATTGTTGGTCTTGCTAAATCTCAAGGCATTGAAGTGCGTCCAACGCCTATCAAACAAATGAATAAATATGATTTAGAGGTACCACACCAAGGTGTTATTGCTCTTGTTTCTGCTGTTCAATTTAAGGAACTCGGTGAAGTACTACAAGAGACGAATCATGAGGTGCCTTTGCTTATTTTGACGGATGGCGTTGAAGATCCACATAATATGGGCGCTATCATCCGTACTGCGGAATGTGTGGGGGCTACGGCTGTTCTCATTCCTAAGCGTCACAATGCTCCTATTAATGCTACCGTAGCTAAAACATCGGCAGGTGCTATTGAACAAATTCCACTTGTACAGGTTGGGAATGTAGCTCAAACTATTAAACAACTTCAAAAACAAGGTTTCTGGGTTATGGGCGCTCATATGGAAGGAGATCGTACCCTCTATGAGGCGGATATGACAATCCCTACCGTTATCGTCATTGGTAACGAAGGAAAGGGCATTAGCCGCGTTGTGAAAGAGGCTTGTGATTTCCTCGTTACCATTCCTATGTATGGTAATTTAAATTCTTTAAATGCATCTGTGGCGGCAGCAGTTCTTATGTATGAGGCTGTACGTCAACGACAAGCGAAGTAACTATGCTAAAAGATATCTTAATTGTAGATGGATATAATGTGATATTTGCCTGGACTCATCTAAAGAAACTCGCCAATGAATCATTAGAACATGCTCGTATGGAGCTTCGAGATAGATTGTTAAACTACGGAAAATTCAAGGGATATGAAGTTATCCTTGTATTTGATGGTAAATATACAAAATCTGGAGGCTCTGTAGAGGCTATTACGAGTGGATTTCTAGAAGTGTATACTGAGGATGGAGAAACGGCGGATTCCTTTATTGAAAGAGAGGTATTTTTGCGGAAAGGCAAATATACCAATGTATATGTTGTAACCTCTGATGGAGCTGAACAAAATCAAATTCTCGGATCTGGTGGACTACGTATTCCAGCTCGAGAATTGCAAAATATGATTCGCATGGCTAAGGAAGAGGAACGACTACAATACGCTCATGAACATAGACGAGATCAATTTAGTTTGCGACGTAATGAAGTAGGCGGTTTATTATCTCCTGAAGTAGCTGAAAAGCTAGAGAAGTTACGCCGTGGCCATTGATAGTTGAAAATCACATATACTTCCAGTATAATAAATATATTGGTTTTTCTGCTCAATTGTAAGGAGGAGCATATGAACAGCATTCATACACGCAAGTCCGATTACAATTTCAAAGAAATGACTGATGAGCAAGTTGTGGTCATAGCTCAAGAAGAGCAAAATGAGTTTGCAATCGATTATATTGTTAATAAATATAAAAACTTTGTTCGTGCAAAGGCGCGCTCTTACTTTTTGGTAGGCGCTGATCGTGAGGATATCATTCAAGAAGGGATGATTGGCCTATATAAGGCTACGCGAGACTTTAAACATGATAAACTAGCGTCCTTTAGAGCTTTTGCAGAACTTTGTATAACTAGACAAATTATTACGGCTATTAAGTCGGCTACTAGACAAAAACATGCGCCTTTAAATTCTTATGTATCGTTAAATAAACCAGTATATACAGAGGAATCAGAGCGTACGTTGATCGAGATGCTATCCTCAGCAAAGGTTACTAATCCTGAGGATCTTATTATCAGCCAAGAGGAATTGGATGATATTGAGCGCAATATTGGTCATATTTTAAGTGAACTCGAGTGGGAGGTCTTGGAAGGATACCTAGATGGACGTTCTTACCAAGAAATGGCTGAGGTCACAGATCGCAGTGTCAAATCTATAGACAATGCGTTACAAAGGGTTAAACGTAAATTAGAGAAGTATTTAGAAAATCGGGTTTTGGATTCTCCCAGAGCCACACAGGAAGGATGACAGTCGTGACAAATTTCTTAATGATTGTAGAAGTTATCGTATCTATCTTATTAATCGTAGTAGTTGTTGCACAGAATAGCAAAAACGCAGGCATGGGCGGTGCTGTTTCTGGTGCGGCAGACTCTTCTTTTGGTGGTAAGCAACGCGGTTTAGACGCTTTCTTATCTAAATGTACGATTATATTGGGGATTATCTTTGCTGTGTTGAGCTTAGTATTAGGGGCAATGATTAATCAATTCTAATGATGAAAGCCTGCTTTGCAGGCTTTTTCTTTTTACCATATGAGGAGGTGAAAATTTGAAGAAGAAAGTATTAGATTTTTATAAATCTATACAACCACATGCGTATCATATTGAAGATGCGGCCATGGATAATCACATCCGAGGCGGTAAGGACCTTGAGATGTTTATTCGTTCCGCAAAAATGCTTGCTCGAGAAGGGGTATTAACATCTTCTCGACCTGATGTATATCAATATGCAGAACAACAACATGAAGAATATGAAGGTATTTATAAGGGCTATCGTAAGTCTTTTGGCTTTGTTATTATGCCTGAAGATGAAGATATATATGTAGCAAAACAAAATAAAGGTACTGCTATGCATAATGACAAGGTTCGAGTTCGCGTTATACCTTCTAATTATACAAAGCATAAACGAGAAGGCGTCATTGTTGATGTTATTGAACGTGCTAATGAAACCGTCGTAGGTACTTATGACAGACAACAACACTTTGGCTTTGTTATTCCTGATGATGAACGGATAGGGACTGATATCTTCGTAGATTTAAAAAATACATTAGATGCTCGTAGTGGTGCAAAGGTATTAGTGAAAATTACAAAATGGCCTGAAGGCGATAAGAAGCCAGAAGGTATTATTACGGAGATTCTTGGCTATAAAGGCGATATAGGCCTTGATATTAATTGCATCATGGCGAATCATAAGATTCCATTTAATTTCCCCGATGATGTTATCAAAGCTAGCAAGAAAATTGATACCCTTATTCATGAAGACCCTGCCCGTTGGGATCTTCGTGATATACAAATGGTTACCATCGATGGGGAAGACGCAAAGGATTTAGACGATGCTGTGAGTGGTCGTAAATTGCCAAATGGTAATTATGAATTAGGTGTACATATTGCAGATGTTAGTCATTATGTAACATCTGGGCAGCCTATTGATAATGAGGCTTATAAACGGGGAACATCTGTATATTTAGTTGACAGAGTAGTACCGATGCTACCTGAGGTTTTGTCTAATGGCATTTGTAGTTTAAATGCTCATGAAGATCGTTACGCTATGACGTGTATGATGGAAATTGATCATACTGGTAAGGTTGTAAATTATCGTATACGACCTTCTATTATTCACGTAGGTCGTCGTTGCAGCTATAAAGAGGTCTATAAGGCCTTAGAGGAAAATATTATTCCTGATGACTTACATGACTTTATGCCGATGCTTCGTGAGTTAGCTGAAATCTCTAAAATTCTTAATACAATGCGTCGCCGTAGAGGTGCTTTAGACTTTGATTTCCCTGAGTATAAGGTATTACTTGATCATGATGGTACACCGTTGCGCATCGTAAAACGAGATCGTACCTTGGCGGAACGACTTATTGAAGAATGTATGCTCATTGCCAATGAAACAGTAGCTACACATTTGGAGCATACACACCGTACATCGGTATATCGTATACATGAGAATCCTAGTGAGGAAAAACTAGATTTATTCCAAAAAGTTCTTAATTATTTAGGTCAAAACCTAGTTCTCAGTACTGATGGTGTAACACCACGAGATTTCCAAAAAATCTTAGATGTAGTAAAAGGGCAAGATATTGAGCAAGTAGCTCAAATTATGACCTTGCGTTCTATGCAACAGGCGAAATATAGCATCAACAATGTAGGGCATTTTGGGTTGGCATCTACCTGTTACACCCATTTCACATCTCCTATTAGACGATATCCAGATTTAATGGTTCATCGCCTTTTAAAAGCGGATATGCATTGGAAAAATGGCTATTCTAAACGCGATGTGGAGGAATCATTCTTAGCGGGAGCTGTTGAACATTCTTCTATGCAAGAACAAGTTGCTACAGAGGCCGAACGAGATACAGTAGATCTTAAAAAGACACAATATATGGTTCCATTTTTAGGAGAAGTCTTTGAAGGAACTATTTCCAGCATTACGTCCTTTGGGATGTTTGTAGAATTAGAAAATGGTATCGATGGTCTTGTGCATATGAGCATGATGAACGATGATTATTATTTCTTCGATGAAGAGCATTTTGTGCTTGTAGGTAAGAGAACCGGTAAAACCTATCATTTAGGTGAAAAGGTAACCGTTACATTAGTAAAAGCCGATGTAGAAAAGAAACAAATCGACTTTGTACTAGGTGAAGTTAATAATCTAATGGCTATTCAAGAACAATTGCGAAGTGGTTCTGACTATGCAACTAGTCGCGATGGTTTTGGTGGTCGTAAAGGTCGTAAATCTTCGGGCAAATCTAGTAAAAAATCTTCCCGACGTGATAGCAATAAATCTGGCCATTCTAGATATGATACTTTCAGTAAAAAATCTAACAAAGGTAAATCAAGTCGTAAGAAGTCTAATAAAACATCGAAGCGCAATCAATCTAAGAAATCTAAAAGTAAACGTAAACGATAGAGGTATATATGGCAAAACAATCTAGTCCATCTCTTATTGCTGATAATCGTAAGGC
>URQX01000108.1 GCA_900550175.1 uncultured Veillonella sp. | reverse complement strand
AGAAATCATCCTTCTATGTAAACTGTCATAGCCAACATGTGACGATACAAGCTGCGGACTCTGCATTTTCCACATTACTTAGTTTGCGTGAAAGATTGTCTGCATGGTATAAGGAAAAAAATATCTCTTTTGATAATATTCCTACTAATACCGATACTGCTTGTTGCTTCGCCTGGAAGGTAGATACTGAAACTGGGGAAGGTTTAGATACCTATTATTATGGTGGTGGTTGCGGCGCTGGTGAATGGATTGAAGCTGCTGAGGCGCAACGTGAAGCTGAAGAGGCTAAAAATCAAGCCCCTAGAGGCAAGTCCTTTGCGGGATATGATCAACAAGATGAATATGATGATGTTGACGAAGATGATTTTGCTCCATTTGTAGAGGCTGTTGAGTTAGGCTATTTCAATAATAGTCCAGTTGTTGTGGCTCGTTCTAATCAAACGGCTGCCGCATCTAGTGGTAGTGATACTGTCGCATCTGTGAGCAGTACACCTAAAGCAAGCAAAGGTTTTGCACCTAAAAGTACTATAAAATCTACTGGAAAAGGTAGTGAAGGGGATAGCAAATATCCTCGTCGTGCACCGAAGGATATGCCTACTGACGAAGGTATGATTTTAGGGCCTAAAATTGAGGGAGTTACCTCTAAGATCATGGGTACTTTGGATACGCCAAGCGTCATCTTTGAAGGTGTATTTGTAGGTCTAGATAAACGTGATACTAAGACTGGTAAAAGTATCGTTAACGGTAGCATTGTAGATGATACGAATAGTATCAAATTCATCAAGTTTACTAATAGCCCTGAAGAAGGGGATGCGCTACTTAAACAATTAAAAGGTTTACAACGTGTACGCGTACAAGGTAGCGTCAGCTTTGATGATCGTTTTGATAAGGATTATATTCTATCAATTCGCAGTATCGAGGCTATGGAAACTACTAGTGTTGAACGTACTGAAAACCGTCCAGACTCCCGCGTAGAGCTTCATTTACATACTAAGATGAGTGATAAGGATGCCCTTGTATCTGTTAAAGACCTATTTAAAACAGTAAAAAAATGGGGTCATCCTGCGGTAGCTATTACAGATCACGGCGTTGTACAAGCCTTTCCAGAAGCTCAAGCTCTTGGTAAAGAGTTGGGCGTTAAGGTTATCTACGGTGTAGAAGGTTATCTCATTGATGATGAAATTGTTGCTCGTGATGAAGAGCCTGTAGTAGATAAGAAGAAGAAAAAAGAAAAAGATAAACGTTACCATATTATCTTGTTAGCAAAAAATATGGTAGGTTTACGAAATCTCTATAAGATGATTTCTATATCTCACTTAGAACATTATAAGGTTCGCCCTCGTTTACCACGTTCTGTTATTGAAGAACATCGTGAAGGTATCATCATCGGTTCTGCTTGTGAAGCCGGGGAACTTATGCAGTCCATCGTCTGTGGTGCTACAAAGGAAGAATTACTAGAGGTAGCCTCTTTCTACGACTATCTTGAAATTCAACCACATACGAACAATATGTTCTTGGTTCGTAAAGGCCTTATGCCAGATGAGCAAGCTCTTATCGATATGAATAAAACAGTTATCGAATTAGGGGAAGCTTTAAATAAACCAGTATGTGCTACTTGTGACGTTCATTATTTAACACCAGAAGAAAAGATTTACCGTGAAATCATGTTAACGGCATGTGGTTATCCAGATGCGGATGAACAACCAGATTTGCACTTACGTACTACAGATGAAATGTTGGCGTCTTTCCCGTATTTAAGTGAAGAAAAGGCCTATGAAGTAGTAGTTACTAATACTCGCGCTATTAATGATAGCATAGAAGATATTAAACCAGTTCCAGACGGTACATATTCTCCAAAGATTGAAGGTGCCGATGAAGCTTTCACAGAAATGTGCTATAGAAATGCGAAGGCTATTTATGGTGATCCATTGCCACGTGTTGTACAAGAACGTTTAGACTATGAATTGGATTGTATTATCTCCAATGGTTATGGTGTATTGTATTACATTGCACATAAACTGGTAAAAAAATCTCTTGATGATGGGTATCTCGTAGGTTCACGTGGTTCTGTAGGTTCTTCTTTTGCAGCTACCATGTCTGAGATTACAGAGGTAAATCCATTACCGCCACATTATGTATGTCCAAACTGTAAATATTCCGAATTTTTTGAAAAGGGTGAATATGCAGGTGGCTTTGACTTACCTCGTAAAGACTGTCCTGAATGTGGTCATCCGCTACAAACGAATGGCCATGATATTCCGTTTGCTATCTTCCTTGGTTTCGAAGGTGATAAGGTTCCAGATATTGACCTTAACTTCTCCGGTGATTACCAAGCAAAAGCTCACAAATATACGGAAGAGCTGTTTGGTCGTGACAATGTATTTAAAGCCGGTACCATCGGTACCATCGCTGATAAAACAGCCTTTGGTTATGTTAAAAAATACGCTGAAATAAGAGATATTCAAGCTCGTAGTGGTTTCTTTGAACACTTAGCAAAAGGCTTTACGAATGTAAAAAATACTACTGGTCAACATCCAGGTGGTATTATGGTATGTCCGCGTGACATGGATGTGCATCACTTTACACCTATACAGCATCCTGCGAATAAGAAGGAAAGTGGCGTATTAACGACACACTTTGACTATCACTCTATCGAAGGTCGTATGACTAAGCTTGATATTCTGGGCCATGATGATCCGACCATCATTCGTATGCTAGAGGATTTGACGGGTATTGATGCTAAGACAATTCCATTTGATGATCCAAAGACGTTGAGCTTATTCTCTTCTACAGAGGGGATTGGGTTAACACCTGAGCAATTACAAGGTGACCAAGTAGCCAGCTTGGCTGTTCCAGAATGTGGTACGAAGTTCGTACGGGGCATGCTTGAAGATTCTCGTCCTCAAACATTCTCTGACTTGGTTCGTATTTCTGGATTCTCTCATGGTACAAACGTATGGCTCGACAATGCTCAAGATCTCATTAAAAATGGTACTTGTAAATTGAATGAAGCTATTTCTACCCGTGATGACGTAATGAACTTCTTGATTCATCGCGGTATGGATAGAAAGCATAGTTTCTTCGTAATGGAAAACGTACGTAAAGGGAAGGGCATTGAAAAACGGAATAAACAAGGTCAAGCCACGACGGAATTTGAAGCAGAAATGCGAGAAAATAATATTCCTGAATGGTTTATTGAATCTTGTAAGAAAATTTCCTATCTATTCCCTCGGGCCCATGCGGTAGCCTATGTAATGATGGCCTTCCGCATTGCTTGGTTTAAGGTATACCATCCATTGGCATTCTATGCAGCATATTTCTCCATTCGAGCGAAGGCATTTGACTTGCGTATTATGACGGGTGACCTTAAAACGCAAATGACTGAGTTCAATCGTATTAAGGCTCTTGATCGCGCTGCCAGTCCTAAAGATAAGGACCTTATGAGCGCTTTAGAAGTATCTATGGAAATGTACCAACGGGGCTATCGTTTTATCAATGTAGATATCCAGCACTCCGAAGCTAGACGCTTTAGCATTAAAGATGGTGCATTATTGCCGCCATTCTTAGCTATTGATTCCTTAGGTGAAACTGTAGCTGATGCTATCGTTGCTGAACGAGAAGAACGGCCGTTTACATCTCTAAAAGACTTGCAACGTCGTTGTAAGGTATCTAACACCATCATTGATCTTATGAAAGAACTCAAATGCTGTGGTGAACTACCTGAAGACGAACAAATGTCACTCTTTGGGGCTTAATAAAATACAAGATTAGGCTAAAATACATAGTAAGCACTATATCCAAAATGGGATATAGTGCTTATTTTTATATATTTTGTTACAATACAATTAATATATCATTGTTGCAAGGGAGTGTTGTGTAATGATAAATGGTTTATTGAAATTTCTAGGAATTAATTCATCCGATAGTGATATTACTAAAGAACCGAAAATGAAATCAGAAGATAATAGAAGTGGATTTAATATTACTAAGGAACGACAAAATCAACCTGTAGAGATTGAATTTTGGGATATTGAGCCAGAGGATATACCTGAATTAGAAGAATCAGATATTCCAGGTGTATACTTTAACGAATTCCGAGAATATGTCGATGAAGAGGGGAATAGACTATCTCCATCGGAGGTAGATGCAATACGGTATAAAGACGATTACGAGGACGAATACTATAGATAAAAGAGGTGTCATCAAATGATGACACCCCTTTTTGAAAGTTTTGCAGTTTATTTAGTTTGGCAGGTTTTATAAATTTGGCAGATTTTTAGTATAAGGATTTATACTTCATCCAGTTTGTTTTGGCCATTTCTTTTAGTTCTGTACCGCGGCCATCAAGGATTGCATTGATCAAGTATTTACTGAATCCTTTCGCTTGTTGATAAGCAATTTTTGGAGGCATAGCAAGTTCTTGTTTATCTACGTGAACATTGACGATAACAGGACCATTATGGTTAAGAGCTTCCATAATTTTTTCGTCTACTTCACTAGAATTTTGAATGCTTACACCTTTAATACCAGCCGCTTCTGCAAGTTTACCGAAGTCTGGATTTACAAAGTCCGTAGCATAGTCCAGGTAGCCAGAGGCTTTCATTTCCATGGCGATAAAGCTAAGTTCTTCGTTGTTAAATACAAAGATTTTAACAGGTAAGTTAAGTTGTTTTAATGTTAACATTTCCCCCATCATCATTGTGAAACCACCATCACCAGAGAGGGAGATGACTTGACGATTTGGACATGCATTTTGTGCACCGATGGCATGCATCATAGCATTGGCCATAGAGCCGTGATTATAAGAACCTAAGATGCGACGTTTACCATTTGTTTTTAAATGACGTGCAGTCCAAATTACTGGTGTACCTACGTCAAAAGTAAAGATTGCATCTTCTGCAGCTAATTTATTAAGACGATTTACAAAGTATTGAGGGTGAATAGCCACACCATCTGGTTCAGCTACCGCATAGCTATCTAAGTCACCTCTAAATTTAGTATACGCTTTACGTACAGTATCAATAAACTCAGTATCACTGCGTTGACCAACAAGAGGTAATAATTCTTTTAATGTATCTTTTACAGTACCAATAATACCTTGTGTAAGAGGAATACGACGACCTAATGCACTAGGATCTCTATCCACTTGAATTACTTTCGCATTTTCTGGATAGAAAGGCCGATAAGGGAAATCTGTACCAAGCATAACGAGTGTATCGCATTGTTCAATAGCACGATAACCAGATGTATAGCCTAATAGGCCTGTCATACCTACATCAT
>URQX01000107.1 GCA_900550175.1 uncultured Veillonella sp. | reverse complement strand
AGTAAGAATCGATAAATATAAAACTCCAACTCTGTAGTCATCGTCGTCATAAGAATACATACGAGACCCCAACTAAACATGATACGCGCCACCCAATGCATAGCGTTACAACGAGCAGCTATTAAGGATGCTGGCACTTCAAATAAAACGTAACCGATAAAGAAAATACCGGCCCCCATACCGAATACCTCTGGCGTTAACCATGGTAAATTCTCTTTCATGGTCAAGCCTGCATAGGCAATATTAACACGGTCTAAGAAGGCAATAATGGAAACAATAAATAAAGGTAAGACTACGTGTAGCATACGCCGCTTTGTAAAGTCTTTGAAATCGATGGCCCCACTTTGAGGCTCTGGTGTAGATGAGTTCATATAATTCCTTTCTACTACTTAAGATATTACATACCTTACTATCTTAAGAAAACAAAAGTCCTCTGTCAATGGAATTATATAGAATATAGAAATAACAAATAGGAATAGTAACACCAAAATAATAGCCTTTAAAAATAGAAAAAGGATATTTGCTAGGAATGACTGTATAAAACAAAAAGCACTTTATAGTATAAATATATCTCTATCACAAGATAAGAAAATACTATAAAGTGCTTTCATATTAATTTGTACTAACAGGATCATAATCAGCAGGCACAGGAGCAACGATACTTACAAAGATAACATCTTCTGTCCCAGTATTTTTTGCGCCATGACATTCACCCTTTTTAGATACTATAACTTGTCCCTTTGTAAAAGGCACCTCTGTATCAGGCGTTGGATAAAATACCCCCTTACCTTGCAATATAACCCATATATCATCAGAGTTATGATGGTAATGCTTTGGTAAGGTTTGCCCAGGTTTAATAACCCATACTGAACCACCTGTGGAATCAGTTTGATAAAATGGAGTCCTAACAGCTTTCTCCAAACTTTCAACTTTCACAAGTTCCATGTCAAAAATACGTTGATTACTCATAATGCTCACACCTTTCATCGATTTACAACTAGCGAGTTCCAGATGCATATTCGCCCATATTAATATCTATAACAGTTCGAACAGGTTGAATCAAGGAATCCTCATACTGAACCGCCCATTTAATATCTGGATTCATATCTCCATTTTCTAACCCTGCAATCGTTTGCCCGTCATCAATAGGATTATATCATGCTCAAAGATATAATACAATACACTATACGCATGATTTACAATTTCATCGGGGTTCATACCGTGAAAGTGATACTGCAAATCAGGGTAGAATAAGGTGCTCATACCTATCGTATCAACCATCATGTCATCTGTGCCTTGAATGCTAAAATATCGCACATTTACGGCATAATAAATAAAACGTGTTACAGCTTTATCAGGATGATTTTCAATGGTTTCTCGACTTAAGAACTTACGAGATGGACCAAAGACAACGGCCTTACAGGATGGATATAACTCTAACAACGCATCTACATATTTCACGAGCATATCAGCTCGTTCTTTAGGTTCTAAACCCGAAGCTAACATGTCTGTAGCAAATACTCTATATTGGCACTCATCTAGCAAGTCATCTACATTTGGACAAGCCCAAACCTGACTACGTGTAAAATCATCTAGTACAGGTTTGTCGATTTTTTCACAATTCGTCACCATCAAGGTTGGTGAAATATCTGCATCGTTATCCTCGTAATGAACCTTATAATTCTGAGGTGCAAAACCAGCAGATTCAACGCCATAACTAAAGCAATCAACAGGGCCTAAATGCTTTGTGAATACCTCTACCATTGTATCGCGGTCAGGCATATCACACTGCGCTGGCATTAATAACTCAACGAAAAACAAACCGCCAGGACGAACAGAATTATCTGTTAAATCTTGTTTAAAAACTTGGCTCATATGCTCTCTCCTATAGTTAAAGCGTAATATAAAATGCATCCTTTATCCTATAGTATATCGGATGTTTATAAGTACTACAATTACGTAACCAATGTTTTATAAATAATATAAAGTCTATATTTTGACTACAGGTTAGAGTAATTTCTATATACTGTGACATCACGTTTATATGATTTAAACATAGGGATTCATATTCAGGTTCAAGCTGTTTACTATTCTCTAATGTTTGTAGAAATTTTGCATATAAATAATCAATACTTTCATAACGATTACCAACCTTACAACTCCCCATATCAAATAGGTTACGATAAGAAATATCTCCAGGCAATACAGACATCCAGTTTAAGGCATACTCTGATACACCGAATACTGTATTTTCTGGATTAGGCCCATCTAAATCATCCTGTAACCACGCTGATATTATTTGGTACATATTTAGTATTTCATATTCGCCTATTTCACCATAAAACTCACCTAACCCATCTAGATCAATCTCTAAATTGGCAATACAACGATACATAAAAACTACCTCCTAAAAGTCTCCAATCTTCTTATAGTAAAAGTATAACTATAATCATGTACCATATTTGCCACATTAGACTTTATTTCTATCTTTGAAGTTAATAATAAAACAACGCATAAATTCAAAAAGACCCGCTTCATGGTCCTCGAACTCATGGAGCGGGTCTTTGTATTAACTTACTAGCATGGGATGGTGAGTTGACAGCGAAACCCAAACGGACTCTACCGGACTCCAACCCCTACTCAATTATAGAGGTTTACGAACCACGTCAAGGATAGAACCATCGCGGTATTCTACGATTGCCACGATGTCTTCGTCTTTGTCGGATACAGGGATATCTTGTGGTTTACCTACCAAGTCGAATGCTAATTGTTGTAATTCTTCAATTGTGTAGATAGGCAAGTTGCTATCTTTGAAGCGTTCAATCAAATCAGTACGAGCTGGGTTGATTGCAATACCGTATTCAGTAACAAGTACATCAACGGAGGAGCCTGGTGTAATTACAGTTGCAACTTTGTCACGGATCATTGGCAAGCGGCCGCGGATCAATGGACAAGTAATAACTGTGCATTTAGCACCTGCTGCTGTATCGGAGTGACCGCCGGAAGCGCCCATCAATACACCATTGGAGTCAGTCATTACGTTTACGTTGAAATCAAGGTCGATTTCAGTAGCACCAAGGAATACTACGTCTAGGTAGTTTGTAGTGCAGTCTGTCCATGGGTTAGCGTACATGGAAGCGGACATTTCGATATGTGCAGGGTTTTTATCCAAGGATGCTGCTGCAGTAGTATCGAATGTTTGAGTATCGTAAATTGCACGGATTAAGCCTTCTTCAAGCATACCAGTCAAAATACCAGTAGCACCACCGATAGCAAAGCCACCTACTTCACCGCGTTTGCGAAGTTTTTCAGCAATGAATTTCGCTACAGTCAATGGAGCACCACCAGCGCCCAATTGGAATACGAAACCATCTTTAATGATGCCAGCTTGGTCAAGGAATTCACCAGCTAGTTCAGCAATTTTAATTTGGATAGGGTTTTTAGTGAAACCTACCGCACCAGAAGCGATACCTTCTGGATCACCAATGCTTTCAACCTCAACAACATAATCTACGTCAGTTTGAGGGATTGCATAGTTGTGTACATAGTCAACCAAGTTATCAGTGATGATAACAGTTGTATCAGCATAGTGGGAGTCAACTTTAGCATAGCCAAGAGCACCACATGCGGATTTACCCATACGACCAGTAGCATTACCACGTGGATCAGCTGTAGGAGCAGCCATAAAAGCTACGTCGATATGAACTTCGCCGGATTCGATAGCACGAGCACGGCCACCATGGGAACGAATGATTACAGGACGTTTCAATACGCCAGGGTTTTGAGTCAAGAATTTGCCAAGACGATCGCGAAGACCAGATGTTTCAATAGCTGTTACTGTGCCGTCTTGAATCATTTCTACCAAGAACTCATGGCATGGGGACAATGAGGAAGACGCGATTGTGATGTCTTTAATACCTTTTGCTTGAACGCGTTCCATAACCATTTTCATTACATAGTCGCCATTGCGCAAGTGATGATGGAAGGACAGTGTCATACCATCTTTTACGCCAGCTTTTTCGATTGCTTCGTCGATAGAAGCAAGTACTTTGTCAGTACCAACACGACTCATATGTACAGGTTTACCTGCACGTTTTACTTTAGGTTCAATAGCGAATTCACCTTGATATACTTCGCGACCTTCTAGTGCTGGGATATTTGTTGGGATATCGCGACCTACTTTATTTAACATCGTATTCTGCTCCTTCCTCTAATTCAACTTTAATGCCTGCTGCACGTGCTTTATCAACAACGCGTTGTGCACGTACTACGATAGGACCATCGATCATTTTGCCATCTACGGAGATTACGCCTTTATTGTTGCGCAATGCATCAGCATAGCTGTTCAATACCTTAACGGAATGAGCGATTTCTTTTTCGTCAGGAGTGAATACTTCGTGGATAATTTTGATTTGGCTTGGGTGGATACAAGATTTACCATCATAGCCCAGAGCTTTAATGAATTCAACTTCTTCGCGGAATCCTTGAGGGTCTTTCACGTCAGAGAATACAGTATCGATTACGCGGATACCTGCTTCGCGTGCTGCATGAAGGATTGTTTGACGAGCGAACAACAATTCAACAGCTGGTTTATGTTTACCTGTACGAAGGTCAGCACGGTAATCTTCAGCGCCAAGAGCGATAGCTACTACACGAGGGCCGTGACAGATTTCGCGAACATTGTACAAGCCACGAACGGATTCGATAGCTACGATAATGTTAATTGTACCTTCTGGCCAACCATTAGCTTTTTCTACTTCTTCAATTTTCTTCGCTACGATTTCAACTTCAGAAACATCTTCAGTTTTAGGTAAACGAATCATATCAGGTTTAGCTGGAACGATTACATCTAAATCGTCATAGCCATAAGGAGTTTGTGTAGGATGGTTGATACGAACAACTGTTTCTCCACGGAATTTACGGGATTTCAATGCTTCTGCAGTCAAAAGACGAGCTGTGTCTTTTTCTGTTACAGGAACGGAATCTTCGATGTCGATCATGATGGAGTCAGCACCGTGAATGTCAGCACTGTTAATCATTTTTGGTGTATTACCAGGTACGAACATCATAGAACGAGACAAGCGTTTTTTAGCAGCCTCTGTTAATGGGTTTGTTTTAACTTCTGGGAATGTTTTATCGTTAGCCATTATGCTTTGCTCCCCCTTTCCAATGCACCTAATACGCGAGCTTTAATTGTGTAATCCCAAGCATTTTTGTCTTGTACGATTACTTTTACGCCATCAAAACCAGCTTCTTTCACTGTGTTCAAGATAACGGATTTAATTTGGTCGCCGTATTGGCGGATAACTTTGGATGTTAATTC
>URQX01000106.1 GCA_900550175.1 uncultured Veillonella sp. | reverse complement strand
CTAGACTTTAGACTGAAAGAAATTATGTAAGGAGAGACCATGAGTCGCATTCATAAAGAACATTTACAAGCGGGCTATATTTTTGGCGATACTATCAACCAAGAATATATTTACTTGCCCTCTGGTGAGGTAGGTACTGACCATCCATTGGCAGTTCTGGAAACACCGACAAAGCGTGAGGACATTACGTTGGACGAAGCAGTCCACATGATTGACACCCTTACATTAAAACGTTGTAGCCATCCTACACTAGGGAAAAAATCATTTTAACAATATAATGGCACTAACAAATTAAGCTGGTAGATATCTACCAGCTTTTTGTATGGACTTATACAGTTTTTAGATGTTCCATAAAAGGATTATCCCAAGAATCCACCATGGCCCATGCGAATACAATCCTCTTTTGTGATTTCATCGTTTGCTACAAGGCGTGGCAAGATTTCGTCAAAAGCAGTCGGTTTGCTGAATAACACACCGCCTGGAACACCTAAGATTGGCGTACCATCAGCGCAGTATGCAATACAAACCATAGAGCCTGGCAATACAGGCAAACCATAAGTCACTACGCGATCTGCATAGCGTTTAATGGCCCCTGGTGTTAAATCGTCAGGGTCAACACTCATGCCACCAGTACAGAAAATAATATCCGCGCCAGCTTGTTTTACCTTGTCGATAGCTGCTACGATATCGTCTGTATTATCCGTAACAATTTCATGAGCTACTTTTTTTACACCGAATTCAGCACAACGTTCTTCAATGATGGGGGTGAAAGCATCTTTAATGCGGCCTTCAAATACTTCGGAGCCTGTAGTAACGATGCCCATTGTTTTGCGTACGAATGGTTTTACATTGAGTAAAGGCTTGTCATTAGCAATTTTCTTCGCATCCTCTACTTGTTGTTCCTCTAATAACAATGGAATACAACGCATGCCTGCTAATTTATCGCCTGCTTTCACAGGTGTATTATTAAATCTTGTTACGATGGTAAGCTCGCCAATGCTATTAATAGCATGTAGTCGCTCTACGTCAACTTTAAAGAGACCATCTACGTCTGCAATGGCTTCGATTTTACCTTGCGCCATAGGTCCGTCATGCATATTTTCGCCACCTGACAAATTGTACAAAGCACGTGCTACATCCTCTTCGTGCAAGAACCCTTCATCTTCAGGTTCCATTACAAAGATATGCTCTTTACCAAGGTCTAATAATTTTGGAATGTCCTCTTCCGTAATCACATGGCCACGGCGGAACGGCGTATCTTTCACCTCACCGATAACAATGCGTACTAAATCATGTATTAATGCATGCCCTACAGCATCTTGTGTTCTAATAGATTTCATAATATCTCCCTTTATAATCTAGAATTCTGTGTAATATATTAAACCCAAAATTATATTCAAACTTTAAATTCTGAATTCTATACAATGTATATTCTAACAATTCTATGTATCTTACCAAATAATCATATAAAAATAGACGTATTTATGCTGTAACTCAAGTCACCTTATTCGGTAAGATCAGAGTGCACAGAGTATACGCGCAAGTAATACACCAATCCAGCAAAGGATTAAGCCCCCTACAACTTGTACAAAGCCATAGAATAAAGCTTGTACATAGGACTCAGACATCATCAGTTGTAACATTTCAAAAGCAAAGGTAGAGAATGTTGTAAACGCACCTAGTCCACCTACAACGAGGAAAAATCTCGCCCACTGTGGCAAATCTGGCTTTTGCATGTATAGACCTAGTACAAGGCCAATAATGAGACAACCGATAAGGTTTACTACAACTGTTCCATACGGAAAGGAACTCACCTTTGTCATAACCCATTCACCAAGAGCCATGCGGCATAAAGCACCAACGGCTCCACCGAGGGCAACTGCAATGTATTTTTCCATATTGCCTCCTCTATTAACTGTACTATCCTACGATTTTCACAATTCGTGTAATTATCTGAAATATACGATAATTATCTGGTTTTCTATATTAGTCAATCACCAATAGTCTCAGTATACTATATTTAGAGAGCAGGGAAAAGGAAGGAATCCCTATGAAATCAGCATCGACACCGCTAACTGAGCTACGGATTAACACCTACGAAGATCCAGTATTACAGCATCAGTATGTTTGTTTAGGCCATAAAATTGCCCATATTCGCATGTCTCTAAATATGTCCCAACATGAGCTAGCACATCAGGTTGGCATTAGCCGCAGTTATTTGAGCAAGCTAGAATGTGGCACAGGCATATCTGGCATGTCCTTAGAGATTTTATTTAAAATCGCTGAAGCATTCCAAATTGACGTAGCTCAACTCGTAAGGCTGCGCATCGTAGATTATAAAAGTTGTAATGCGCATCTTACATCACACTACAAACGATTAGAGTTTCTAAATCATACGCGGAACAGAACACTAGCTAAAACCGAGCCAAAGCTAAGTTAATTAAACAAATACGGTATAAATGCTTCTACAGAAAAAGCCCCGCCAATGGCGGAGCCTCTCATATAGCATGCCTAACAAAAGGCATTATACTTCATTAAGTTTTTTGTGTTGCACTTCTGCATTTGCTTTTTTGAAAATAAATGCATTGTTAATGTGCTGACGCATAGCAGTTTCTGCGGCTACTTCATCATGACGCTCAATAGCATCTACGATATGATCATGTTCATCGTCGCAATCATGTGTACGAACTGCATTGAAGGAGCTGATATACATATCTCGATTAACACGTTCACGGAAACTTGCTAAGTAGTCTACGATACGTTCATTACCAGAGTAATGAGCGATCATTGTGTGGAAACGACTGTTAACCTCAACGCGTTCTGTAGCATCTTCGATTTTATGCATTTCTTTACAGATTTCACGCAATTCTTTGATTTGTTCATCTGTAGCATGACGTGCACAAAGTCTTGCGCCAAGACCTTCCATAACTTCACGAACTTGATACAACGCAATGATTTCCTCTGGTGTATCAGACTTTACAGTAACGCCCTTCCAAGGAACGATAACTACGAGATTATCCTTCGCCAATTTACGGAATGCTTCACGTACAGGTGTAGCACTCACTTGTAATTGCTCTGCAATTTTTACTTCGTTAAGCTTTTCTTGCGGCATCAATTCGCCTGTCAAAATAGCTGTTTTCAATGTCAAATAAACTTGTTCACTGAGAGGTAATCTTTCAATAGAGTCCACCGCGGACAAATTGTATTTATCTTTAGAAGCTTGTCGTCCCATTACTATCCCCTAACCTTATGGCCCGTTATATCTTTCATACTTTCAAAGAACGGCTAAAATGAGTATAATATATTGTGCAACATATTTTATTTTGAATAAATATGTCATATGTGATTTAGTGCATATAATATAATTATAGAGCCCATATCTAAGACTGTCAATTTACGATAGATAATAGCTATATCTCATTTTTGAAAGTAAGGAAGTTATACCATGAGCCGTTGTTTGGTAATCATAAACCCTGTATCGGGTGGCGGCGCGGCGCGCCGTTATGCTCTCGATTTACAATGGAAATTGAGCACCTTATTCGAAACGATTGAGGTCAAGTTCACCACCGGTGAAGGAGATGCTACACGTTTTGCAAAGGATGCTTGCGAACGCGGATTCGATGCTGTATTCTGCATGGGCGGTGACGGCACCGTAAATGAAACCGTTAACGGTATTGCCCAAGGTAGCTTTAAATCTACCTTTGGTTTCATTCCTGTTGGTACTGTAAACGATATGTCTCGTGCCCTTGGTATTCATCAGAATCCAACACAGGCGATCAAACGTATTGATATCAATCAAACACGTACCATTGATATCGGTCGTTGTAACAACAAATATTTCTGCAATAATATCGCAGCCGGTGTTATTCCAAAGGTAATCGAAGAGGTTACCCCAAAGGAAAAGAGCATCTTGGGCCCTCTAGCCTACTTCTTACGCGCAGGGCAAGCCTTATTTACAACAAAGGACTACACATACCGCATCAAAACAGAGAATGACGATTTTATCTGTAAATCCCCACTCGTTCTTGCATTGCTCACCAATGTAGTATCTAGCTTTGAACGCTTCATGCCGGAAGCATCTGTAGATGATGGTTATATGCGCATCATAATATTCAAGGAATACTTCATCCTCGATATACTCAGCGTATTGCCACTTATCATTAGTGGTGCCATCTACAACTCCCGTTATACAACAACTCTAACTGTGAAAAAGGCTCATATTGAGCTATTATCTAATATCGGTGATTTACCTACTAATATGGATGGCGACCAAGGCCCATCCATGCCAGTAGATATCGAAGTATTGCCACGGGTTCTAAAAGTATTTGCCCCAGCAAAACACAAAAAGAAAAAGGCTTTGAATTTGCCTATACTACCACATATCTAATAAATTGTAGAGAAATCTACAGGACAAAACTATATAACAATCTATAACATAAAAGCTCTCTATTCAAGAATAGAGAGCTTTTTATGTTTATTACCTTATAAGAAATACCTACGTCCCTGCATATTTCTCATGCATAGCACTAAGTTAAGCATAGACTTACAAAGGCTAGTCTATGATGATAGCATCATGCAAACGGAAACTATAGATATAACATGCTTTCACAGGCATCCCTGTCAATCGTTGCAAGGCCTCTTTATAGAGGTCCATTTGTATTTTATAGCGCTTGATGAGGTCTTCCCCAGATTTGACGCGGTCCGTCTTGTAATCTACAAGAACCCATTCACCGTCCTCTTCAAAGGCAGTATCGATAATACCTTGGAGGAATAGATTTTCGCCGTCCTCTAAGGTATCGTATACGCGTTTTCCTTCAAAAAGCATACTGAACGGCAATTCACGTTCTATGCGCTTCGCGTTGATAAGACGCTGCCCAAGGTCAGAACTAAAGAATTTATATAGACTTGTATCACTCAATAAATTTCGTTCTTCCTCTGTGAAAGTCCCTTTCATAACAAGTGCATCAAGCTCTTTTGTTAAAGAAGCTTGAGTATACTGCGCAAGAGGAAGCCATTGCATGGCCTCATGCATCAAGGTACCCCATTGAGCCCCCGTCAACACATCCTCTTCGGACTGCAGTGCTTGTGGCTTGCGACCGAATACGGAATTCGCCAATTCGTCGGATGAAACAGTTACATCTGAAGCCTCCGTAATTGGTAAACCAGCAGGATTGATATTCTTCGCCTCAACATTTACAGATGATTTTGGATCTATCTTAATAGCTTGGCCTAAGATTGTATCTGAAACGGCTCGTTTAGCCCCTGTATCTACCGTTATAATCGGTTCGTTTAGGGTATCAATAGTGCCTGCTTCAATTTCACGTTCTTGGAATCGTCGTTTCAATTCA
>URQX01000105.1 GCA_900550175.1 uncultured Veillonella sp. | reverse complement strand
AAAAAAGACTAACCGAAGTTAGTCTTAATTGGTGCCGAGGACCGGAATCGAACCGGTACGGTTGTTTCCAACCGACGGATTTTAAGTCCGTTGCGTCTGCCTGTTCCGCCACCCCGGCATGGGTAACGATTGTGGAGGCGGCACCCAGAATCGAACTGGGGAATAAAGGTTTTGCAGACCTCTGCCTTACCGCTTGGCTATGCCGCCATATAAAGTTGGAGCGGGAAACGAGATTCGAACTCGCGACCCCCGCCTTGGCAAGGCGGTGCTCTACCGCTGAGCTATTCCCGCATGTACATGGTGCCTCAGGACAGAATCGAACTGTCGACACACGGATTTTCAGTCCGTTGCTCTACCAACTGAGCTACCGAGGCATGAATGGCGACCCCGATCAGATTTGAACTGACGATCTTCGCCGTGACAGGGCGACATGTTAACCGCTACACCACGGGGCCGTATCCAAAGTACTTGCTTAGTATATCGGTTATCAGAACTTTTGTCAACACTATCCTACAATATTTTTGATGAATTCTTCTTCATCTTTTAATATTGTAGATTCTTTATGGCCTGGTTCGATGATTAAATCCTTTGACAACGTTAATATATACCTCAAACTAGTAATCAAATCTGCCGGATTACTCTTATAGTTATCGGTATTCCCTACATTTTGTTTAAATACAGTATCCCCAGAGAATAGATGTCCTTCTATCTCCAAACAAACAGAGCCTGCACTATGACCAGGCGTATGATGGATTGTAATATCAAAGGGATTTAGTTTTAATCTACCAGATACTAAATCTTTACAGTTTGTGTACATCTTTTTTTTATATACACTAGGTCTACGACGAATGAGTTGTAATAACTCCTGATCCAAAGGATGTAAATAAGCGGGAATATTATAATAATCACATACCTCATCAAGAGCTGACACATGGTCACAATGACCATGTGTTAATAATACTGCTATTGGTTCAGAATCTCCTACCATATCAATTATATGCTTACTATGAAACCCGGGATCAATAATAAGAGATTTTCCATCTTTAATTAATACATAACAATTTGCTTTATAAAGCCCTAGAGGGCGTTTTATAATATTCATATTATTCGCCCTCCTATAGGATACGATACCGTTTAGTAGATTGTTTTTTTATAAAATACCCTTCCCAGAATTGAGGATGAAGCATAACAAGAATTGTAAATAATTCCAAACGACCTAATAACATATCTGCCATTGCTACGCATTTAGCACCATCAGACATACTACCAAAGGCATCCGTAGGTCCAAAACCACCAAATCCAATACCTACATTACTAAGAAAAGCTGTTATAATTTGCATCGCATCATAAGTAGACATTCCCGAACAAGTCATAAGGAAAACAGATATAACGTAAATCATTAAATATAAAAATAAAAATTGCTGTGCCATCTGTATCCATTTAGTAGGCATCGGTTTACCATTAATGCGCACTACTTGTACCATCTCAGGATGAATTGATTTTCTTAAATAAATAATGCTGCTCTTAATTAGAATAATGAGGCGAATAATTTTTACGCCCCCTGTTGTAGAACCACTACAACCACCAAAAAATGATGAAATAAATAACATCATCTGTGCAGCGGCTGGCCATAAATCATAATCGCTTACAGCAAATCCACTACCAGTTTGAATCGATACATAATTAAAGGAAACATCTCTGAAGATTTGAATTGGGTCATTAATATTTGATTGTACTGCCATTGAAATTGATATTATAGCAATTCCAATAAAAATAACTAGCCAATACATACGTGTTTCAAAATCATCAATCAAAACGCGAATGCCTTTTTGCAGTGCATTATAATATACTGCAAAATTACCACCAGCAAGTATCATGAAAAATATAAATACAAAACAGATATAGTTGCTTTGTTCATAAATAAATGTACCTGCAGATGTAGGTGCAAAACCACCTGTAGCAATAATTGAAAATGCATAATTTAATGCATCAAAAGGCTCTATACCACCAGCCCATAGCATAACGAAACAAATGGCGGTAAAAGCAACATATAAACGCCAAAGTTTAGTGGCCATTGATTGGATACGAGGCATAACAACACCAGGTTTTGGTACCGATGCTTCTGCATTAAACATATGAGCTGCATCTGCACCTAAGTTCTTTAAGAACGATAAGATAAGGACAATAATTCCCATCCCACCAATCCAGTGCATTAGTCCACGCCATAAAACAAATGTCTTAGGTAAATCATCTACGCTATTAATAATTGTAGCACCAGTTGCTGTAATCCCTGATGTAGCCTCAAATAGAGCATCAAATACATTGGTTAATATACCACTGAGAATAAATGGTAAGGAACCTAAGATAACAGTTAATATCCATGTAGCTGATACAACTAAAAACCCATCACGAAGACTAAAGCTTTGACTTTCATGACCATAATAGGATAAAAGTCCACCTAAGCCAAATGAAATACAAGTAGTAACCAAAAACGACCAATATGCAGTTTCAAATGCGATACCATATATAAAAGGAATTAATGTAAAAATCCCAAAGATATATAATAACCGCCCCACTAAGGACATGACAATTTGAATGCGCATAGTCCCTCCATACTAGGTAAGATATTTAAGTAATTTACTTACAGATTCAGGTAACGCAAATAGAACAATGTGATCTCCATCCAAGATTTCAGTATTACCACGTGGTACGATGGCTTCATCACCACGTAAAATTACACCAACTAACGCCTTCCCTGGTAAACGAATGTCTTTTAATTGTTTACCAGCCACAGGTGATTCACTTGTAATGGCAATCTCTATAGATTCCGCTTTTCCACCTTCAAAGGTCGAAATAGATAAAACACCTTCTCCACTACGCACGAAACGTAAAATTTGACTCGCTGTAAATAAACGTGGCGAGAATACGACATCAATACCCACTTGTTCCATAAGCATAATGTATTCAGGTCGACCTACGCGCACAACTGTCTTTGGTATGCCCATATGCTTGCCTACAAGAGCAACAAGCAAATTGAGCTTATCATCATCTGTAACAGCGATTATAACATCACTATCTGCAATTTCTTCTGCTTCTAAAAGGTCAAAGTCTGTAGCATCTCCATTAATAACCATAGACTTATCTACAAGATTAGCAAGCTTTTCACAGCGGTTAAAATCCTTTTCAATGACCTTAACAGAGAATCCAGCTTGTTCTAAAAGAACTGTTAGATTTCTACCTAATAGACCAGCTCCAATGATAACAGCCCGTTTATAAAATGTAGTGTGATTATGGAACCAAAGATTTTCTACCTCTTCAACAGACTCTTTTAAGCCTAAGAAGAATACACTGTCATCAACTTGTAGAACACTTTCGCCATGTGGAATAATCATTTCACCATAGCGTAAAACCCCTACTAGTAAAACACCTTCAGGGAATTTAATTTCTTTTAAGGGTTTACCTATTAATGGAATATCATCTGTAATCTTAAATTCCATAAGGCGTACAGAACCTTGGCCAAATTCCTCTACATCAATAGCTGATGGAGTCTCTAGAATTTTTAAAAGCTCTTGAGCCGTAACCATTTCAGGATTGATAAATAAATCGACCCCTAATTTAGCACGCATCTCATCATCCATATGTTCTGCTACCGTATTATCTCGCACACGAGCAATCGTTGTAGGAACACCTGTCATTTTAGCTACAGCGCAGGATAACATATTTACTTCATCGGAATCGGTAACAGCAATAAACATTCCTACATCATCCATACCGATTTCATTAAGCAATTGTATATCGCTGCCATTACCTTGAACAAGGCTAACATCTAACGTATTTTCAAGATTTTGTATACGATCTGATGAGCGATCGATAACATATACATCATGATTATCTTGTATCAAGCGTTGTGCCAAGGAATAGCCAACCTTACCAGCACCTACAATGACAATTTTCATCGTCTTTATTCCTCTTCTTGTGATTCATTACTAACTGGAGGTGTCCATTGACGTCCTATTTCAGTTAGCAATGTCCAACCATCATCTTGAACAATCTTTTTCTCTTTCATTAAATGACCTAAGGCACGTTTGAAAGCAGCTTTGCTAATATTAAACTTATCCTTAATCAACATAGCAGAAGATTCATCGCTATACGGCATCTTACCGCCACGATTTAGAAGATATTCCATAATAATATCTCCATCTGAAATGAGAGCCTTTTCCTTGGTAGGACGCATAGATACATTGATACGACCATCATCACGTTTAAAGGTAACACGACCTTCAACTATTTCCCCAACTTTTAATTTTCGGGTCATTTCTGAACGATGCAAAAAGGCAATCCATCGTTCTGGAGTAATAAAAAATGCTCCATCACTAGTTAAATTATAAATAGCTCCCTTTACCAATTGTCCTACCTTAGCCTCTGTGGCGGCCTTAGAAGCGCGACGCATTTCATCATCTACATCCATAGATACTGCGAAACGACCAGATTTGTCAGTATAGAGTCGGACCCAAACTTTTTCACCAACTTGAGGGCGGCCACGCATCTCAGCATGAGGCATAAAGATACCACGCTCTGTACCAACTTCAACGAAGCACCCAAAATTTGTGGTATTGATTACCTCAACATACCCAATTTGCCCTACCTTCATCGCTGGTAAACGCATAGAGGCAGTCAAACGACCCTTTGGATCGCGATATAAAAATACCTCTACTTCATCACCAATGGCAACAGGAGATGTTTGTTGATCTTTATGAAGCAAAATATCATCATTTGTATTGCCTGTTTGACCATCTAAAAAGGCCCCTTGATCACTAGTGCGCAATACTTTTAATGTGGCAATTGTATTTTCCAACAATTCTGTAGCCATATTATACTCCTTCAAATGGAACTCGAACTGCATCATTCCATAACTCTTCTAAACCGTAGAATTCGCGTAATTCATCACCACCAAAGACATGACAAATAACATCGCCAAAATCAAGTAAAATCCATTCACCTTCACGGTAACCTTCTCTATGATTGACTGTCATGCCCAATTCTGCTGCTTTATCTTCCATTTCATCTGCAATACTTTGGGATTGCTTAATATTGTTCGCACTAGCAATTAGGAAGTAATCACCTAACATAGATACACCTTCTAAATCAAGGATTTCAATATCTCTACCTTTTTTATCAAAAGCAGCTTGTGCTAATTGTAATACGATTTCTTTAATTTCTTCTTTATTTTTCATATTATTCCCCTTTTAACGTTTATTACCACTCTCATCACCTGGTTCTGTTGGTTTTGTAATAGTACCACCATTATGTTCTGATTCAGGTGCAACCTTAGCTGTACTATTGGTTGGAGCCGTTACAAATTGCGTCATTTCATTAGCTGGTAAATTCCCCATAGTAATGCCTACTAATCGTTGTGCTTCTGTAGGATTTATCTTCCAATATGTCATATCACCTACTAGCTCTTTTTCACCAGGAAGAATGTAGAAATGAATTTCTTCCTTATTAATTTTACTTGCATTATACACAAGCTTAATAGCATCTAATGTAGAAATATTACTATCATAATGATCCCAAAT
>URQX01000104.1 GCA_900550175.1 uncultured Veillonella sp. | reverse complement strand
AACATGAATTCGCATCTATTCGTACAGGCCGTGCTAGTGTAGCATTGCTTGATAAGGTAATGGTTGACTATTATGGTAGTCCATCACCAATTAATCAAGTTGCGAACATCTCCGTGCCTGAGCCTCGTATGATTGTGATTGCACCTTGGGATAAAACTATGATTGGTGCTATTGAAAAAGCTATTTTACAATCCGATCTTGGCTTAAATCCTGGCAATGATGGTGCTCAAATTCGTTTAACTATTCCTCAATTAACTGAGGAACGCCGTAAAGAAATTGTTAAAGTAGTACATAAAAAAGCTGAAGATGCAAAAGTTGCAGTACGTAATATTCGTCGCGATGTAAATGATGCATTGAAAAAAGAAGAAAAAGCTAAAACAATTACTGAAGATGATGCTAAAGACGGTTTAGATCAAATCCAAAAACTTACAGATGCTAAAATTAAGCAGATTGATGAGTTAAAAGCAGTAAAAGAAAAGGACGTATTAGAAGTATAATGTTTGATTCTAATAGCCTTATTGGAATGCCATGGCAGCTTGCAAAGTCTCGTTTGCAGGCTGCCCATATTCCTTTTAAGGTAATGATTGGGGGATCCTTTAATCGCTTTTTTGATATTGCTGATAAAGGACTTTATGTAGCACGTATTACCAAGGTTGATGAGTGTTTACATATACTAGTGTATAGACCAATGATTGCCAGCGACTTCGGAAATTCTATCGAGGTAGACTATGCTAAAGAAATTATTTAACCGTAAACCATCTGATACGCCTGTTATCGACAGTAATGTGATACCAAAACATGTAGCTATTATTATGGATGGCAATGGTCGTTGGGCTAAACGAAGAGGTATGCCACGATCCATGGGGCACCGTGCCGGGGCCGACGTATTAAAGCAAATTGTTATTGCTGCAGATGAGATTGGAATTAGAGCTCTTACGGTATATGGTTTCTCCACAGAGAACTGGAAACGTCCTGAACAGGAAGTTTCTTTACTTATGGCTCTCATAAAAGAATACTTAAATAACAATGTTAAGTATATGCATGAACATAATGTACGTATTCGCTTTATTGGATATATTGGTGCTCTTTCAGATGAGCTTCAAAAGATCATTCGCGATGCAGAATTATTAACTCAGAATAATACAGGCCTTACCTTACAGTTAGCTATAAACTATGGTGGGCGTGATGAAATAGTAAGAACTATTCGCAACATTACAAATTCTGTTGCAGATGGAACTATTACTACAGACGATATTACGGAAGACTATGTTAGCTCACAACTTTTCACGAAAGAGTTTAGTGATGTAGACTTATTAATTCGTCCAAGTAGTGATTTTAGAATTAGTAACTTTTTATTATGGCAATTAGCTTATGCTGAATTCTGGTTTACTGATTTACATTGGCCGGATTTCACTAAGGAAACTTTATTGGAAGCTGTTGCAGCATATCAAAAACGAGAACGCCGATTTGGTGGCTTACGTGATGAGGAATAAATAATGTTAAAAACACGTGTTATAACCGCTGTTATAGGTTTTATTATTGCCTTGGGGGCCATTACATTAGGCGGACCTGTATATGATGTTCTTATTACATTATTAGCTCTATTGGGATGGCGTGAGTTTGTTTTATTAGGTAAAGCTAAACATGTGCGTATGTCCATATTATGGGGGTATATCAGTATTTTATTATTGATGATCGCTTTTGCATGTCATCAATATATTCTTGCAATAGCTATATTAGTGTTGAGTTTATCAGCCAATTATATGTTATGTACATTTGGTGAAAATAAATACTCTTTAGCTAGCGTTTCTTTTAGTGTATTTGGCTTATTTTATGTTGGTATTGGCATGATTTCTTTGCTCATGATTCGTCATGATTCTATTTACATGTCTTTATCAATGCCATTTGAATTATATAATTGGGGAACAATTACTCTTTGGTTAGTGTTGTTTACAACATGGGCTAGTGATACTTTTGCATACTTTGCGGGTCGAGCTTTTGGTAAACGAAAAATTGTTCCATCCATTAGTCCCAATAAAACACTTGAAGGTTTTATTGGTGGATTTATCGGCTGTATTATTACAGGCGCTGTCTTTTCGTATATCGTAGGTATTCCATGGTGGATGGGAATTCACGTTGGAATGATTAGTGGTATACTTGCACCATTAGGTGATTTATTTGAATCAAAGATTAAACGATTATGTAATGTGAAAGATTCTGGTACATTATTACCAGGTCATGGCGGTGTATTGGACCGTTTCGATAGCTTATTGTTTGCGGCTCCTATTACATTGATTTATATATTACTATTTTCGTATTAATCTAATAGAGGTAAGCTTATGAAATACCTAAGTATAATTGGCAGTACTGGCTCAATCGGTACACAGACACTAGATGTAGTGTCTCAACATCCAGATCAATTCAAGGTGGTTGCCTTAGTGGCACATCATAATATTGACCTCTTAGAAAAACAAATTAAAGAATATGAACCGTTAGTAGCGGGACTAGTAGATGAAGGTGCTTTTAATGAGTTAAAAGCACGTTATACAGGTTCTACAAAACTTGTAGGTGGCAAGGAAGCGCTCATTGCTGCAGCAACAATTCAAGAAGCTACAATGGTTGTTACCGCTATTGTAGGTGCTGCAGGTATTGAATCTACTGTAGAGGCTATTAAAAAAGGTAAGACCATAGGTCTAGCTAATAAAGAAACCCTTGTTGCGGGGGGGCCATTGATTACATCGTTGGCTAAAGAATATGGTGTACAAATTTTACCGATTGATAGTGAACACAGTGCCATATTCCAATGCTTAGAAGGACAAAAACGAGAGAATGTTGATTCTTTGATAGTCACAGCTTCTGGGGGGCCTTTACGCACTTGGGATTCCAACAAGATTCAAACTGCAACTGCAGCAGATTGTTTGCGACATCCAACTTGGAATATGGGTAATAAAATTACTATTGATTCAGCCTCTTTATTTAATAAGGGCTTAGAGGTAATTGAAGCCCATTGGCTATTTGGTTTTGATTTCGATCATATTGATGTTGTGGTACATCCTCAAAGCATTATTCATTCCATGATACGTATGAAAGATGGGGCAATTCTAGCACAAATGGGTAATCCTGATATGCGAGAACCAATACAATATGCTTTGACTTACCCTAAACGTGAAACTTTAAGTATGAATCACCTTGATTTTTTAAAAGCTTTGCAATTAGAGTTCTTACCGCCGCGATATGATGATTTTCCTGCTCTTCGTCTAGCTTATGACGTAGGACGAGCAAGCGGTTTTAAACCAGCTGTATTTAATGCTGCAAACGAAACAGCGGTCTATGCATTTTTAGATGATAAAATTGCCTTTGGTGATATTTACAAAGTTGTTACATCAGTTCTTGAATCTATGGGACCTGAAGATGACTTTACGTTAGACAATTTATTAGCTGTCGATAGATGGGCTCGTGAAAAAGCTACATCATTGATAGTATAGGAGTATATATGATAACGGCATTAGCCACAATATTTGTATTTGGTTTAATCGTGTTTATTCATGAGTTAGGCCATTTTATAACAGCAAAAATGTCTGGTATGCAAGTAGACGAATTTGCTATAGGGTTTGGACCGGCCATATTTAAAGTTCAAAAAGGGGAAACTTTATATTCTATTCGTATCATTCCTCTTGGTGGCTTTAACCGTATTGCTGGCATGAGTCCTGAGGAGCCGTTAAATGAACGGTCATTTTATACTAAACCTGCATGGAAGAAATTTATTGTTATTTCTGCAGGGGCTGTATTCAATTTTTTATTGGCCATTGTATTATTCTTTGGTCTCAATGCAACAGTAGGTAATCTTACTTATACAAATGATCCTGTTATTGGTAATATCATTTCCGGTAGTGCCGCCGAACAAGCTCATTTGCAAACGAATGATAGAATTCTGACCATTGATGGTAAAAAGATTTCTTCATGGAATGAAATCCGTCCTAGTTTAGAAGGTACGGCAAACCATGGGGTTACTGTTGTGGTAGATCGCGATGGACAAACTGTTGAAACTACAGTGATTCCAAAAATGGAACAAGATAGCCCTAAAATTGGTATTTATCCTAGTTTTACTCGAGAAACTTATAGTATTGGAGAATCTTTTAGTTTAGCCGTTACTCGTACGGGTCAAACAATTGTAGCTATGCTAAGTGGTTTATATGATATGATTCGAGGTACACAAGCTGCAGAATTATCTGGTCCAGTAGGCATTTCACAAATGGCTGGTACTATTGCACAATCGGGTTTTGCTCCACTGTTAAGTTTTGCAGCATTTTTAAGCATTAATTTAGGCGTTATCAATCTTTTACCATTACCTGTATTGGATGGTGGTCATTTGATTATCATTTTGGCTGAAGCTATTACAGGTCGTAAGTTACCTGCTAAGGCACTTATGTATATTCAAATGGTTGGTGTTGCTTTAATGGTAGCATTATTCTTATATGTAACAACTCAGGATATATTCCGCTTACTATAAGATAGATGGGAGATTATAATGATTGTACGTAAACCAACAAATGGTATCTATGTAGGTACAGTTAAAATAGGTGATTATGCACCGGTAAGCATTCAATCTATGATTACTACAGATCCTGTTCAAACGGAAAAAGCTATAGCTGAAATAAACCATTTAGCTGAGGCTGGCTGTGAATTAGTTCGCGTTGCTGTTCCTACAATGGAATCTGCAAAAGCCTTAAAAGCCGTTCGTGCAGGTATCGATATTCCCTTAATTGCTGATATTCATTTCGATTATAAATTGGCGTTAGAAGCTATTGAGAATAATGTTGATGGATTGCGTATTAACCCAGGAAATATTGGCGGTGAGGATAAGGTATTAGCTGTTATTGAAAAAGCTAAGCCTAAACAAATTCCAATTCGTATTGGTGTTAATGCAGGATCTTTACCAAAACATATCCTCGATGCTCACGGTGGTCATCCTACAGCTGATGGTATGGTAGAGACTGCTTTAGAACATGTGCGAATTCTTGAGAAGCTCGACTATCGTCAAATGAAATTATCTATTAAAGCGACAGAAGTTCCTTTAATGGTAGAATCTTATCGCAAGTTATCCGATAAGATTCCTTATCCGTTGCATTTAGGGGTTACTGAAGCTGGTACGATAAAACAAGGTACTATCAAATCTGCTATGGGCATTGGTGCTTTATTATTAGATGGTATTGGAGATACTTTACGGGTATCCCTAACAGGTGATCCAATACATGAAATTGAAGTAGGTCGAAGTATTTTAAGTAATTTAGGGTTACGAAACTTTGGGGCTACAATGATTTCTTGTCCTACATGCGGCCGATGCCAAGTCAACTTATTTGACATGGCAGGGATTGTAGAGGAGCGTTTAGCATCCATTAAAGCACCTATTAAAGTAGCTGTTATGGGGTGTGTCGTTAATGGGCCAGGAGAAGCTCGTGAAGCTGATTTTGGCATTGCAGGTGGTAATGGTCAGGGTATTGTTTTCCGTAAAGGTGAAGTTATCAAGACCGTGCCAGAAGCTGAATTAGTAGATACATTATTTAGAGAAATTGATCAATATTTAGAAA
>URQX01000103.1 GCA_900550175.1 uncultured Veillonella sp. | reverse complement strand
TTCTGTCATATTAGAACTCCTGTATTCATGTCTATTATGCGTGGATATGATGGTTTGTTAATTGGTGCTCTCTTAGGTTTGCTTCTTATCATTGCTGTACGTTTCATGATGTATGTAACACAATGGTTCCAAGCTCGGGAGGTTGACCATGAGTAATATTGTTATCTCTGGCTACTATGGTTTTGGTAATGCTGGTGATGAAGCAATGCTTTGTGCCATTATCGATGCTATTCGTAAAGAGGAAGCAGATGCGCATATTACTGTTATTTCTGGTAATCCTACAGAGACAAGCAAAAAGCATAACATTCATGCCGTTGGAACATTTTCTGCTTTTGGTATTCTAAAGGCTATTGCCAATTCTGATTTAGTGATCAGTGGTGGAGGCAGCCTGTTACAAGATGCTACAAGTATTCGTAATACATATTACTATTTAAGTATTATGGCTTTAGCAAAAATGATGGGTAAAAAGGTAATGTTTTATTCACAAGGTATTGGACCTTTAAATCGGCCTTCTACACGAAGAGCTGTTAGCTTTGTATTGCGTTTTGTTGATACTATAACAGTTCGTGATTCTATTTCAAAATCGGAATTAGAGTCATTAGGCATTGAAGATGTAGAGGTTACAGCTGATGCTGTATTAGCTATGCAACCAGTTGATTTGGCTATTGGTAAACGTATTCTAGAAGGTTATACATCTAAGCTACCTATATCTATAGAGAATCCAAAACGAATTGGCGTTGCCGTTCGCAGTTGGAAGGATGATACAGAATATCGTGAGTCGTTAGCCAATGTGTTAAGCCGATTACAAGAGCAAGATAATGTAGAAATTATTTTTATTCCTATGTCTCATCCAGAGGATACAAAAGAAGCTAAAATTATCGCTAGCTATATGCCAAAAGGAGCTATTGTTCTTGAAGGGCCGTTCTCCACAGAGGAGCAAGTATCTTTGTCGGGGAATGTGGACCTTATGATTGGTATACGTCTTCATGCGTTAGTGTTTAGCTCTTTAATGGGCAAACCTGTTATTGGTATTTCTTACGATCCTAAGATTACTAGCTTCTTACATATGATTGGTCAGGAACCAATAGGAACTATGACTCATCTGAGAGAAGAGGCTTTATATCAGCGATGTCATAAGCTCTTACATTCAAAAGAAGAGTATCAAGCATCTTATGATCGAATTGAAGCATTGCGTTTAAACTCTCAACGTAATGCAGAAATCGCTATTTCATTACTTAAAGATTATTAATATATTGGATACAATCCAGAAAGTGAGGTCTCTATGGCTACATTAACACAAGATGTTAAACAACTAGTTCAAGAGAAGGCAAAAGCTATTCGCGTTAGTATTGTTCAGTCTGTAACGGCAGCGAAATCCGGTCACCCAGGTGGTTCTTTATCTATCGCTGATGTGATGGCCTTGTTGTACTATGTAGAGATGAATGTAGATCCAGCAAATCCAAAGGATCATAATAGAGATCGTTTTGTCCTTTCTAAAGGTCATGCAGCGCCTGCTTTATATGCTACATTAGCTGAAAAAGGTTATTTCCCTAAAGAAGAACTTTTGAATTTACGTAAAATTGACCATATGTTACAAGGTCATCCTGATATGAAACATACACCAGGCGTAGATATGTCCACAGGTTCCTTAGGTCAAGGCATCTCTGCTGCATGTGGTATGGCATTGGCAGGCAAAATTGACAATGCTGATTATCGAGTTTACTCCATTTTAGGTGATGGCGAGCTTGAAGAAGGTCAAGTATGGGAAGCAGCTATGTTTGCTGGTCATTATAAACTCAATAATTTGACTGCTTTCGTTGACTTCAACGGCCTTCAAATCGATGGTGATATTACTAAAGTGCTTTCTCCATTACCAATTCCTGAGAAATTTAAAGCATTCAACTGGAACGTTATTGAAGTCAATGGTCATGATCTTGATGAACTTCATAATGCTATTGAAGATGCTAAAGCTTTCACAGAAGGTCCAACTTGCATTGTAATGCATACTGTAAAAGGTAAAGGCGTAGCTGAAATGGAAGGTCAAGCAGGCTGGCATGGTAAAGCACCTAGTGCAGAGCAAGGTGAAACCTTTGTTAATGAAATTATGGGGGTACAATAATGGGTAAAGCAACACGTGAAGCATATGGTAATGCGCTAGCTCGCATTGGTAAAGAAAATACAAATATTATCGTATTAGATGCAGATTTATCTAAATCCACTAAAACTGATACATTTAAAAATGTCTGCCCTGAGCGATTCTTTAATGTAGGTATTGCAGAACAAAACTTGATTTCTGTTGGTGCTGGTCTTGCAGCAGCAGGTAAGATTCCATTTGTTTCTTCATTTGCAATGTTTGCAACCGGTCGTGCGTTTGAACAAATTCGCAATGCTGTATGTTATCCAAAATTAAATGTAAAAGTATGTGCTACACATGCTGGTATTACCGTAGGTGAAGATGGTGCTACACATCAAAGCTTGGAAGATATCTCTTGTATGCGTACCCTACCTAATATGACTGTAGTAGTACCTGCAGATGAACGTGAAACAGAGGCAGTAGTTGAATGGGCTGCATCTTATGAGGGTCCTGTATACGTTCGTTTGGGCCGTGCTGGTGTAGATGATGTTACAGCTGAAGGTTATACTTTTGTACCGGGTAAATCTACTACTTTAGTTGAAGGTTCTGATGTAACAATTATCGCTTGTGGTGCTTTGGTTGGTCCTGCTGTTGAGGCGGCAAAAAACTTAGCTGAATCTAATGTATCTGCACGCGTTATTAATATGGCATCTATCAAACCAATTGATGCAGATGCAATCGTAAAGGCAGCTACTGAAACAGGTGCTATTGTTACAGCTGAAGAACATAATATCATTGGTGGTCTTGGTTCTGCTGTGTCTGAAGTTGTTGTGGCTAATAAGCCTGTTCCTATGGAATTCGTTGGTGTCCAAGATACATTTGGGGAGAGTGGTACGCCAAAAGAATTAATGGTTAAATATGGCTTAACAGCAAAAGACATTGTAGAAGCAGTAAAACGTGTAATCACTCGTAAATAATCAAAGGGGATCCCATGATTGAATTTAAGAATGTTAGTAAAGTCTATGATAATGGTTCTGTTGCATTAGACGATGTGTGTTTAACTATAAATGAGGGCGAATTTGTCCTCATTTGTGGTCACAGCGGTGCAGGGAAATCAACTCTATTTAAATTGTTAACTCATGAAGTAGTACCTGATTCTGGTACTGTCATTGTTGATGATTTTGATGTTACACGTATGAAGCGTAGTAAAATTCCAAAATTACGTAGAAAGCTTGGTGTTGTATTCCAAGACTTCCGTTTATTACCAAATAAAACGGTATCAGAAAATATTGCTTTTGCTCTTGAAGTAATTGAAGAGAAACCAAAGGTAATTAAAGAAAAGGTAAGTCATGTACTAGAGCTTGTTGGGTTAACTGACAAGGCAAATGATTTACCAGAGGATTTATCTGGTGGTGAACAACAACGTGTTGCTATTGCCCGCGCCATTGTAAATCGACCTTCTGTGCTCATTGCTGATGAACCGACTGGTAATCTAGATCCTGATACAAGTAAAGGTATTGTAGATTTGTTTAAGCATATCAATAATTTTGGTACAACTGTTATTATGGTTACCCATAATATGGATCTTGTTTCGTATTTAAATAAACGTGTTATTCGTCTTAAAGATGGTCGCGTTCAAAGTGATAATATGAGAGGTGCTGAAATTAATGAAGCCTAGAACATTGAAATACTTTTTTAAAGAAGCCCTCAAATCTATGAAGCGTAACGGTCTTATGACGTTAGCATCTATTTCTACAGTGGCTTTATCTCTATTTATGCTTGGTGTATTCCTTTGCGGTGTTATCAATTTGAATAACATGGCATCTAGCTTAGAAAACCAAGTTCAATTGAGCATTTACTTAAAAGATGGTTTAACAACTGACCAAATTATGGCGGTAGGTAAGCAAATTAAAGCTATACCAAATCTTAAGCATTTAGAGTTTGTTAATAAAGAGCAAGCGATGAAGGAATTCAAAGTACGCCTCGGTGATCAACAACAATTGGTAAATGCATTAGGTGATGTAAATCCATTGCCAAACTCTTATGTTTTAACCTTTGACAATCCTAGTGATGTTAAGGCTACAGCTAAACTAGCCACTACATTCCAAGGTGTTGAAAGTACACATTATGGTCAAGATATTGTAGAAGAACTTTTCCGCATTACCCAAGTGATCAGAATTGGTGGTATTGTATTAATCGCATTCTTAGCAGCAGCTACATTATTCATCATTTCTAATACAATTCGTTTGACTGTATTCGCCCGTCGTAAAGAAATTGCCATTATGAAATATGTTGGTGCAACCAATGGTTTTATTCGTTGGCCATTCTTGATCGAAGGTATGTTGTTGGGCTTAGTTGGAGCTGTAATTGCCGTACTTTGTGTAGGTGAATTTTACCATTTCATTACCATGGAAGTTTCCGAGTCTTTAGCATTCTTTCCATTAGTACCAATGTTCCCATTCTTCTATGATGTGGCTATCTATATTTTAGGTGGCGGTATTATAGTCGGTGCTATTGGTAGTACGATTTCTTTAAAACAATACATGAAGGTGTAATGTTTATGAAATACAACACAATCAAGTCTCGTCTTGTAGCAACAATTTTAACAGGTATAGTAGTACTGGGAACACCACTATACATTGCTGCGGAAGATGAGGATTTAACGAATCAATTAGATTCAATTCAACAACAAGTCAATCAACAAAACTCTATCAAGGCTGATGCAGAAACTGTTATTGTAAGCGTATCTGAACAGTTGCGACAAATTGAAGAGCAATTGCGTCAAGCTCAACAACAGTTAGAGACTATTCAACAGCAACGTGTAGCGGTTGAAAATGATATTACTATTAATGAAAAGTTACTAGCTGAAGCACAAAAGCGCTTAGAAGGGCGAGAGGCCGTATTTTATAAGCGTGTACGAGATATTTATATCAATGGTCGTCTAAGCTATTTAGATGTTGTCATTGGATCTAAAGATTTTAGCGATTTTGCAAATCGATTAGAGATTTTAAAACGCATTATCGATTCCGATATCAAGTTAATCGATGAAATTAAAAAAGAACGTGCTGAAATTGCGGCACGTAAACAAGCTCTTGAACAATCACGAGCTAAGTTAGTAGAGCTTGAAAAAGCTGCTATAGCAAAACAAGCCGAAATTGAAGAAAAGAAAAAAGAACGTGAAGTAGTTCTTCAGAAGGCACAAAATGACCGTGCTACGGCGATGCAAGCAGTGGAAGAACTTAATGCTTCTTCCGCTCAAATTACAGCTTTATTGAAAGCTCGCCAAGCCGAACGTGCGGCAGCTCGTGCAGCTGCAGAAGCAGCAGCTGCTGCGGCGGCTCAACAGTCTGCACCAAGTTACTCTTGGGTTCAAGGATCTGGTCAACTTGGTTGGCCTGTAAGTGGTGAAATTACTTCTCCTTATGGCTATCGGACGCATCCAATTTGGGGCACAACGATTTACCATTCAGGCATTGATATTGGTGTTGATGAAGGTACGCCAGTTCATGCTGCCGATGGAGGTACTGTTGTTTGGTCTGGCTGGATGGGTGGCTATGGTTACGCCGTAGTTATCGACCATGGTAATGGTATGTCTACCCTTTATGGCCATAATTCTGAGCTTGCTGTCTCTGAAGGACAAGATG
>URQX01000102.1 GCA_900550175.1 uncultured Veillonella sp. | reverse complement strand
ATATATAACATTGCTTAAATACTTATAATCGAGTAGTATAAGTAGTGTAATATATAAAAGGAGGCCATTATGACCTTACAACAACTAAAATATGTCACAACAATTGCAAATATAGGTAGTATTAGTGAAGCTGCTAAACGCCTCTTCGTTTCTCAACCAAGTCTAACAAAGGCTATTAAGGAATTAGAGAAGGAAATGGGCATTACCATTTTCGACCGCACCAATAAAGGTATTACGGTATCTAAAGAGGGGGAACGTTTCCTCGGCTATGCACGCCAAGTACTAGAACAAGCTGCATTATTGGAAGAACAATATAAAAGCCAAAGCGGTGGAAAAAAACAATTTTCTGTTTCTACCCAACATTACTCCTTTGCCGTTAACGCCTTTGTAGAGCTTTTAAAAGGAGCAGATATCGACCAATATGATGTATCTTTGCGTGAAACACAAACCTATGAGATTATCGATGACGTAGCTCATATGAAGAGTGAAATTGGATTGCTCTATTATAATGATTTTAATCGCCCTGTATTAGAAAAATTAATTCACACCAATGAATTGACCTTTACAGAACTCTTTACGGCTCATCCTCACATTTTTATCGGTAAAAACCATCCTTTAGCAAATAAGGATGTAGTCTCTATGGATGAACTTGAAGAATACCCTTATATTTCCTTTGAACAAGGTGATCACAACTCCTTCTACTTCTCTGAAGAAATATTTAGTACCGTTGTACGACCAAAACATATCCGTGTTCGCGATCGAGCATCCCTCTTTAGTTTATTACTAGGTCTAGATGGATATACCGTATCTAGCGGCGTAATAGATGAGGAAGTAAATGGTGAAAATATCATTTCTGTCCCTCTTGCAGAAGAAGGTTTGATGCATATCGGTTACATTACCAATAACAAAATGCATCGTAGTCGTTTAGGACAAGAATATATCCACGCCTTAGAACAATACGTAGGTAACTACGGTAGACATATTCAATTACCTGAAACAAATGAGTAATAGTATAATACGTCTAGTATTAATTCATAAAATTCTACACAATAGCACAACTACTAATAAAAGCACTCTCCATTATGAACTGCACCTCAAAAATTGTGTCCAATTTTTGGGGGCAGTTAATTAGGAGAGTGCTTTTTAGCATATGCACAAAACTCAGAACTATACAGCAGCCCCTACATAAGTATAGGCTACTATACAGTGGAATAGATACAGTATATTACTTTTATATCTTGATATAACTGAAACTTCAAATTTTTCATCCAATATAACTTAAAACTATATACAACATCAATATATTGATATTTTTATATATGCTCAGACTTAGTTATAATAAACCTATCGAATTTATCGGTTTTACCGTTTATATAAGGAGGATTTTAATTATGTCCAAACAATTAGCACCATTCCATTTTGATATCGTAGGTTCTTTCCTACGCCCAGCAGAATTAAAAGAAGCTCGTGAAGCTTTTACAAAAGGAAATATTACTAGAGAAGAACTAACAGCTGTAGAAGATTGTCTCATTACAGACCTCATTCAAAAACAAAAAGCTGCAGGCCTTCCTGTTATTACTGATGGTGAATTCCGCCGTGCATACTGGCACTTAGATTTCATGTGGGGATTTAATGGCGTAAAAGCAATTGAACTTGAACACGGTTACAAATTCGTTGGTCAAGAAACAGCACCTGGCTCCCTCGCCCTTACTGGTAAAATTACAGGCACTAACCATCCATTTGTAGAGCATTTCAAATTCGTAAAACAATTTGAAGATGATCATACTACAGCACGTCAAACTATCCCTGCTCCATCCCAATTCTTAGCTGAATTATTCCGCGAAGATAATGGCATCACAACACGCTCCTTCTATCCTGACTTAGAAGAATTAATTCAAGACATTGCTGCTGCATACCGTCAAGTAATAACAGATCTCTATGAAGCAGGTTGCCGCAACATCCAATTTGACGATTGCACTTGGGGTATGTGCTGTGACCACGCTTACTGGACTGGTCGCCAAAAAGATAAAAGCGTCACTATCGAAGGTGAAACAGCTAAATACCTACGCTTAAATAACTTGGCACTCGAAGGGCGCCCTCATGACTTAGCATTCACTACACATGTATGCCGTGGTAATTACAACTCTACCTGGGCTGCTAGCGGTGGTTATGAACCAGTTGCACCAATTCTATTCGCCAAAGAAAATGTAGATGCATATTATCTAGAATTTGATGATGATCGCTCTGGTGGTTTTGAGCCATTGCGCGAAGTGTCCCCTAATAAAAAGGTTGTATTAGGCTTGATTACATCCAAACGCCCAGAATTAGAAGATAAAGAAGTTATCAAAGAACGAATCAAAGAAGCTACTAAATATATTCCACTCGATAGACTTTGCCTATCCCCTCAATGCGGCTTTGCATCTTGTGAAATTGGTAACCAATTGACTGAAGAACAACAATGGGCTAAACTTGCATTAGTTAAAGAAATAGCTCACGAAGTTTGGGGTGATTAAATGAATGAACATACTATATATTTAGGAGGCGGTTGTTTCTGGGGCCTTCAAGGGTATATCAGAAAAATCTCTGGTGTCATTTCCACTGAAGTAGGCTATGCCAATGGGCCTACGGAAAATCCAAGTTATGAAGATGTCTGTCACGATAGTGGTCATGTGGAAGCACTAAAGGTTACATACGATGCAAATGTACTTTCCTTGGATCACTTAATTCAATACTTCTTACGCGCCATCGATCCATTCAGTGTTAATAAACAAGGTGGCGACGTAGGCATTCAATATCGAACTGGTATTTACTATATAGATAAAGCCGACAAAACTATTATTGAAAGTACCTTGGCTCGTGCCCAATCCTTCGAAGGAAAGCCATTTGCTATTGAAGTATTGCCTCTATCTAACTACTACTCTGCCGAGGAATATCACCAAGATTACTTAGATAAAAACCCTACTGGCTATTGTCACATTCCACTAGGCCTATCTGATGAACCACTTGTAGATGACAACGCCTATAATAAGCCTTCTGAGGAAGAGCTCAAGGCTTTATCTCCGCAAGAGTTTGAAGTTACACAAAACTCTGCTACAGATGCACCATTCAGTCATGAGTTAACTGATGAATTTAAAGCAGGTCTTTATGTAGATATTACTACAGGAGAGCCCCTCTTCGTTTCTGCTCATAAATTTGAATCTCACTGTGGTTGGCCAAGTTTCACAAAGCCAATTGCGAAGGATGTTATTAAATATTATCAAGATGACTCTCATGGCATGAATCGTATCGAAGTACGCAGCCGCATTGGTAATGCTCATTTAGGCCATGTATTTGAAGATGGACCTAATGGATCACTTCGCTACTGTATCAATGAATCTGCCTTACGATTTATCCCTAAAGATGAATTAAAAGGTACAAAATACGAATATCTAATTCCATATATTGAAGACTAAAAAAAGACGCCTTAATTATAAGGCGTCCTTTTACTATATCTACTGTGATTACTTACTAAGCTTAAGCTTCAATAAAAAAGAGGATATACCTAATAGATATATCCTCCTTTTTATTATATTAGTCCAATACGTACACTGTAACGTCTTGACGACCAAAGTCCATAGCCTCGCCATAAGAGTCCATTACAAGGTCGATTTTATTACCCACAATGGCACCACCTGTATCGGCAGCAATAGCTTCACCGTAACCAGGGATAAATAAGCGTGTACCCAATGGGATAACATCTGGGTCAACCGCTGCAATCCCCCGTACTGCAGGAACACCTGTAGCCGTAATACCAGCACCATCACCATCACCAGCAAGGTAAGCAGAAGCTTCCATTACGATAGCGCGAGATGAACGGCCAGCAATATTACGAGATGTAGTCACTTCACGAGTACCTTCTTTAATAATAGTAGGTACCATTTCGCGTTGTGTCACTTTAGATACGTCATTTGTTTTAATAACCGCACCATTACTATATAATGTTTCACGTTGCACTCGTTCTAAACCAGGTTGGCCAACTTGAACAACCTCTTCTTCACCTTGTGCCATTGTATCATCTTTTTGACGAATTACTTGAATAGCAATTTCTTGATCTACTGTAGACAAGGATCGGCTTGTTACTTGCGCAATTGTAATATGTGTACCACTTAATACAGAACCATTTGCATCGCCTACTACAGCATAATTAGGCATTTTAAAACCAAGTTCATTAGCAACGCCTTGTGCAGTTGTTTCTGTAGTGAAAACAGCTCTAGTCTTACCATTGACAGTTACATAAACTGGAATGGCACGTACAACAGTTAATGTTGTACCATTTTGAACAGATGCTGAGCTGGAAATAACTTTATCATTTGGATTTAATTTAACCCCAGCATCGCGTACGATACCTTCGTTAGAATTTAAATGTGTTCTAACAGTGTGTGCTGCACCATCTACCATAACGGTTACGGTTTTATCATTATAAGAAAAACCTGTCATAGTTACAGCTGTTACAATCAATCCTGCAACAACAGACGAAATATATCGTTTGTGTGTCTTATGAATTCTCATATTGTAATTCCTCCTGTAATGTAATTATTCTACTACAGATAGATACAACCTGTCAAATCCAAAAGGTTAACAATAGCGCACAAACCTTTACAGATACTACGTTTTTAACAATTTAAAATTCTACATTTTCCTTAAAAGTCTACTGTATGCGTACATATCGATATTTTTAAATACTATACAATATATTCCGAATTGTGTACATATATACGATACCACTACTATATATAGTATATGAGTTTTTTTATAACTAAAATTGTATTTTTATGTGTTTTTGAATTGTTACCAAAATTTTCAACATATCAGAAAATTTCATTTCCATCTCATTTTCAAATATATATACATGCAAAAAAGCCTGTAAAAACAGGCCTTTTCACTATTTTATAAATGTATTAAAATTCATCATTTAACACTATGTGCAAATTTCATCATTTATTCATCTTAAACATTGGTTGTAACCGCTCTATTACCGTCATTGACTCCTTATGCTCACATGCAATAGCTTGTTTCATAAGTTCTTCTTGAGCAGAAATCGGATGTTCTCTATCATTAATTTTACGGTATGAACCATCTGCTCTCATAATATGAGCTTTTAAAGTATCTTCTAAGTATAAATCCAAAATACCTTTAACGCGCTCCTTATGTCGTTTATCTTCAATAGGTATCATAAGTTCTACACGTTCATTTAAATTTCGTGGCATCCAGTCTGCACTCGATAAGAATAGACTTTCATTTCCCCCATTATGGAAATAAAATAAACGATGATGCTCTAAGAAACGCCCCACCACAGAACGGACTGTTATATTATCGCTGACCCCTGTAATACCAGGACGTAATGTACAAATACCACGAACAATAAGATCAATACGAACACCTGCAGCCGAAGCTTCATATAGTTTAGCTATAACTTCTTTATCGAGTAAAGAGTTCATTTTCCCAATAATATATGCCTCTTCTCCCTGTTTAGCAAAGTCTATTTCACGGTCAATTAATTCCATTATTTTTTCCCGCAAATTTAAAGGAGCTACAATAAATTTATTCCAGATTGGAGGATCGGAATAACCTGAAATTAAATTAAAGAAACGAGATGCATCATCACCATATTCATCGTTACATGTAAATATGCCACAGTCCGTATACATTCGAGCTGTCTTACCATTATAGTTACCTGTAGCTA
>URQX01000101.1 GCA_900550175.1 uncultured Veillonella sp. | reverse complement strand
TCCTTCTCTGCGTTAGAAGTAGTACCACTTGTACTATTAGGTTATGAAGCTTTTGAAAACTATACACGTCTTCATAGTGCTCCTTGGATGGATCGTCTAAAATGGCCTGTGTATTGTTTTATTGCCGTGTCTTTCTGGAATCTAGTGGGGGCAGGGGTATTCGGATTCTTGATTAATATGCCTGTATCCTTGTTCTATATTCAAGGCCTTAACACGACTGCAGTACATGCACATACCGCATTGTTTGGTGTGTATGGTTTCTTAAGCTTAGGCTTTGTATTCCTTATTGCCCGTTATATTCGACCTGAAGTAGAATTCAACGATAAGTTGATGAAATTTGGGTTCTGGGCCCTCAATATAGGCCTTGCATTAATGGTGCTCATTAGCTTGTTACCGATAGGTCTTATCCAAGCATGGGCAAGTATCACACATGGCTTGTGGTTTGCTCGTAGTGAAGAATTTATGCAACAACCATTGTTACAAAACTTGCGTTGGGCTCGTCTTATCGGCGATACCATCTTGATCATTGGTGCAGTAGCATTCTTCTGGCAAATTGTGAAAGTTCTATTTACGAAGAAATCTTAATTAATGGCGTTCCTTTCTAGACAAGGAACGCCATTTTTTGTTATACTATTCCTGTCAGGTACATGTGCCTGGCTTTTTTGAGTTGCTCAAAATTCTTGACATCACTTGCTACGTATGATATATTTTTTTAGTATGTAGTCGAGCGTTTTCGAGTACAAGAGACAGATTAGTAAATAAAAAGCGAGGTGTATCCGGATGCGTAATGCCATTACTTTAGCTTGCACAGATTGCAAACAACGTAACTATCAAACGAACAAGAACAAAAAGAACAATCCTGATCGTATTGAAATGATGAAATATTGCAAATTCTGCGGTAAACATACATTACACCGTGAAACAAAATAGTTCTTATCATTCATTACCTGTTGATTTGAGGATGTGAAACAATGGCAAAGTCTAACTCAGCAGTGCAGCAGCGTGGTGGATTTGGTAAATTCTTCCGCGGTGTGAAAGCTGAACTTAAAAAAGTAGTCTGGCCAACAAAAAAAGAACTCATCAATTACACAATAGTAGTATTTTTAGTGACGATTTTTATCGCCTTTATTATTTATGTACTTGATGCAGTCTTTGCCCAACTTTTTAATACGTTGTTGCACTTTGTTGGATAAGGGGGCCATTTCATGGAAGCAGATAAGAAGTGGTATGTAATTCATACCTATTCAGGCTACGAAAATAAAGTTAAAACCACTCTTGAACTTAAAGTTCAGTCTATGGGTCTACAAGATGTGATTAGCCGTATTTTGGTACCTCTTGAAGACGAAATAGATGAAAAAGATGGGGTTAAAAAAGTAGTAAAACGTAAGATATTTCCTGGGTACGTATTGGTTGAAATGGAAGTTAACGACCGCTCTTGGTATGTTGTGCGCAACACACCAGGTGTAACAGGTTTCGTTGGTTCTGCCACTAAACCAGTTCCACTTTCTGATTCCGAAGTAGAACATATACTTAAGTCTCAGGGCTTGGATAAGAAACCAAGCATCAACATCGATGTAGAAGTTGGTGAAACGGTACGCATTACGTCCGGGGCCTTTGAAGATAAACTAGGTGTTATTACCGAACTTAACCCTGAAAAAGGAACATTGAAACTTAATGTGGAAATGTTCAACCGAGATACCGAGGTAGAGGTAGAGTTCTCTCAAATTGAGAAAACTCTTTAATATATATATTATAACTCTAAAAAGAGCAATCGATTTTGGTTGCCAGTGGGAGGATGTATATCCGTTACCACCACAGTATAAGCATAGGAGGTTTAATTACCCATGGCTAAGAAATTAGTTAAACAAGTAAAACTACAAATTGAAGCCGCTAAAGCTACTCCAGCACCACCAGTTGGTCCTGCACTAGGTCAAGCAGGTGTTAACATCGTTGCTTTCACAAAAGAATTCAACGAACGTACTGCTAAACAAGCTGGCTTAATTATCCCAGTAGTTATTAACGTATATGAAGATCGTAGCTTCGACTTCATCACTAAGACTCCACCAGCTGCAGTATTGTTGAAAAAAGCTGCAGGTATTCCAAAAGGTTCTGGTGTACCTAACCGTGATAAAGTAGCAAAAGTAGGTCGCGATAAAGTTCGTGAAATTGCTGAATTGAAAATGCCTGACTTGAATGCTAATACCGTAGAACAAGGTATGCGCATGGTAGAAGGTACTGCTCGCAGCATGGGCATTGAAATCGTTGACTAATAAGCGTACGACTTGCGCATAAGGCGCAAATCGGTGGGAGGGAATTCCCGTTTGACCACATAAGGAGGATATTATAATGGCAAAAGTAGGTAAGAAATACGCTGAAGCAGTAAAACTTATTGAAGCTGGTAAGTTCTACGAACCAGTAGAAGCAATCGAGTTGGTTAAGAAAACTGCAACTGCAAATTTCGATGAAACAGTTGAAATCGCTTTCAACTTGAATGTCGACCCTAAATACGCTGATCAACAAGTTCGTGGTGCAGTAGTATTGCCTCATGGTACTGGCAAAACTAAACGCGTTCTTGTATTCGCAAAAGGCGACAACATTAAAGCAGCTGAAGAAGCTGGTGCAGATTTCGTAGGTTCTGAAGAGTTAGTAGCTAAAATCCAAGGTGGTTGGAGCGACTTCGACGTAGTAGTTGCTACACCAGACATGATGGGTCAAGTTGGCCGTCTTGGTAAAATCTTGGGTCCTAAAGGCTTGATGCCAAACCCTAAAGTTGGTACAGTAACTCCAGACGTTGCTCGTGCAGTAAACGAAATCAAAGCTGGTAAAATCGAATACCGTACTGATAAAGCAGGTATTATCTCTTGCTCCATCGGTAAAGCGTCCTTCGATGATGAAAAATTACTTGACAACTACCGTACAATCGTTGATACTATTATCAAGGCTAAACCTGTAGCAGCTAAAGGTCAATACATTAAATCTGTAACCTTGTCCGCTACAATGGGCCCTGGTGTGCCTTTGAACGTGTTCAAATTGAGCAACGTTACAAAAGAGCAATAATCACATATGTCTCTTAGCTGTAGACGGCTGGTATGTATAATGGATGAAAATCCGCCCGCTGAGGCTGACACTAGAACAATCTAGGACTAGTTCGACCTCATCGCGTGCGATGGGGTCGTTTTTTACGCTAAGATAGTACATAGAGCACCAAAAAATCTACAAGGAGGTAATCTAATGGCTGTCACTGAACAAAAGAAAGCAATCGTTGCTCAAATGAAAGAAACTCTTTCTGAAGCAAAAGGCGCTGTATTGATTGGTTACTCTGGTTTAACTGTTGCACAAGCAACTGAACTTCGTCGCAAAATGTTGGCTGAAGGCGTTGAATACAAAGTAATCAAAAATACTTTGACTCGCATTGCTGCAAATGAATTGAATCTTGAAGGTTTCTCTGAGCATTTAGAAGGTCCAACTGCGTTGGCTACTTCTAAAGAAGATGCTGTTGCACCTGCTCGTGTAATCGAACAATTCATCAAATCTACTGACAAAGAAGTTGTAACAGTTAAAGCTGGTATCGTTGAAGGCGAAGTTATGGACGCTGCTGGTATTAAAGCAATTGCAAGTCTTCCAAACCGCGAAGGCATGCTTTCCATGTTGCTTTCCGTATTGCAAGCTCCTGTTCGCAACGTTGCATACGCTGTCAAAGCTGTTGCAGAAGCAAAACCTGCAGAATAATATTTTTTGCAAAGTATTCGTCGGCCGCATGAGGTTGGCACTATAAACTAATTTATGGAGGAAAACTAAAATGGCATTGAACATTGAAAACATCGTTGCTGAATTGAAAGAAGCAACAATCCTTGAACTTAATGATCTTGTAAAAGCAATTGAAGAAGAATTTGGCGTAACTGCAGCAGCTCCTGTAGCTGTAGCAGCAGCTGGCGACGCTGGTGCTGGCGCAGCTAAAGATTCCTTCGACGTAATCTTGAAAGATGCTGGCGCATCCAAAATCAACGTAATCAAAGTTGTTCGTGAAGCAACTGGTCTTGGCTTGAAAGAAGCTAAAGCTATCGTTGACGGCGCTCCTGCACCTGTAAAAGAAGGCGTAGCTACTGAAGCAGCTGAAGCTTTGAAAGCTCAATTGGAAGAAGCTGGCGCAACTGTAGAATTGAAATAATTCTAGCCATAATAAAAGGCGTACCCTCGGGTACGCCTTTTTTGTTTACTATTGAAGTTTATAAATTGATGCAATTTTTGTTTTGTTAACTAATTTTGCTTTTGGATACGGGAAGCTATCCGTAAATTCTTTATCATATTTTTTGGGTACTATTACATAAGCTCCATGATGCTCATTTCTTTGTTGTAAAAAAGTTTCTTTTGTTATGGTAGGCATTAACGCTTTACCTGCAGTCCATCTAGGATCATCAGTTGTATCTACAAAAATTTGAGTAGGTGTTGTGTCCATATAATATACGATAGAAGTATAGTAAGTACCATATACATATATTGGTTTCGATGTATCCTCAATGAAGGTTTTGAATTGTAATCCCGACTGATTAAATAATACGGGTGGTACAGTAATGGTAATAGCAGAGTATAAAGTAAGTAATGGAACAACAGCATATATAGCAAGTCTGAAAGACGATGTTATATATTGACGGCCAATCAAAACTGTACACACTATTATAAAAGAACCTACTATTAATGGTATGCTATTAATAGTTTTATCAAATGCTGTAGCAAATGTGAAAATTATATAGTAAATACCTAATGGCAAAGTAACCCAATAATTAAATCTTTTCAGTGATGTAGTAAATTCACCAGTCTCTTTATCTGTAAGTAACTCACTAATTTTTATTGCTGCCCATAGAATACAAGGAATGATAGCAGGTAGAGTATAGGTTATATATTTCGTAGCTACTAATGAGTAGAAAAGAACAATAATTATAAACCATATAGTACCGAATAAGTCAAAATCATCTTTCCCATTAATATTTTTTAGTTGATACAGTATAACCGGTGTCCAAGGTAATAGTGAAAGCGGCACAATCAATAGATAGTAATACCATACATTAAATTTAGGATGCTCAGATATAAGGGCCCGATCAACATTATGGAGCCCTAAGAAACCAGAGATAAACTGATCACCATGTATTGAATACATAGCAATATACCAAGGGCTAGCGATACCTATAAAGACTAATAGTCCTAATGGATTAAATAGCAGCTTAACATCGTTTGAAAGTTTGTAGTTTTTATCTTTCTTATGAACTATATAACGAGCGCTTACATAAATGATTAATATGAGCCCTGGTAAGAGAATGCCTACTGGCCCCTTTGTGATTACAGCTAAGGCCGCTGCAATATAAGCTTTCACCATAGCGGACTTGTCATTATTGGTAAAAGCTAAATAGCTATATCCAAATATTGCTAAAGTGAAAAGAAATAGAAATCCATCAGTGATAACTGCATGTGATATATACCAAAATTGTAGTGTACTCATTAATAAAATTGCACAGAGGACACCTGCAAAGGTACTCTTAGACATACGGTAAGCTATATGATACATTAGCGCTACGCTAGCTCCGGCAACGAGCGTGTTCGGTATGCGCGATGTAAAGTCAGATATACCGAATAGTTTATAACTTATCATGAGAGCCCAATAGGTGAGGGGCGGTTTATCATACCAAACTTGGTCATATATCATGGGGGATATCCATGAGTTATGTTTTAACATTGTAATAG
>URQX01000100.1 GCA_900550175.1 uncultured Veillonella sp. | reverse complement strand
ATAACACGGAAGTCATTGGACACACCGGAAATACCAAGTACACCGGATTTTTTATTCATAATAGTGTCTACTTCATCGTAGTTCATGCCAGTTTTGTTCATCAAGAATGGAACGATAGCTGGGTCAATATCACCAGTACGAGTACCCATGATCAAACCAGACAATGGAGTGAAGCCCATTGTAGTATCGATAGAGCGACCACCTTTAATAGCGGATACGGAAGAACCATTACCTAAGTGACATGTGATGATGCGAAGATCAGACATGTGTTTACCCATCAATTCAGCGCAACGTTGTGCAACATATTTGTGGGATGTACCATGGAAACCGTAACGACGGATGCCATAATCTTCATAGTATTCGTAAGGAAGCGCATACATGTAAGCTTCTTTAGGCATTGTTTGGTGGAATGCAGTATCGAATACACCAACTTGTGGTACGTTAGGCATGATAGCTTGGCAAGCTTCGATACCTTGAATGTTTGGTGGGTTATGCAATGGAGCCAATGCGCAGCATTCTTCTAATGCGTCCATAACAGCTGGAGTGATCAATACGGAGTCAGCGAATTTTTCACCGCCATGTACTACACGGTGACCAACAGCGTCGATTTCGTCCATGGACTTAATTACACCATATTCAGCATCAACTAAAATATCAAGCAAAATGCGAAGAGCTTCTTTATGGTTCAAAATTGGTTCAACGCGTTCTAATTTGTCTGCGTTAGGACGTTTATGAGTGAAGATAGCGTCTTGATCACCAATCTTCTCAAAAAGACCTTTTGCCAATTCTGTTTCAGTTGTCATATCAAGTAATTGATACTTCAAGGAAGAACTACCGCAGTTAACTACTAATACGTTCATCGATTAACCCTCTTTCTGTTGTGTAACTTGAATTTTGTTTTGAATTTCTTTGCTGATATCAGCACCTACCTGATCCTTTTCAGGATATTGGTAGACTATATTCCACAATACGCCATGATCTAAGAATACGTATTGAGAAAATCTAAATGTTTGCCCTTGAGTTGTATAGGTCACATCAAGCTTTTTAGCAGATGCCCCTTCTAAAGCTACAGACTCCTCCTTGATGGTACCGCCAATTTTAGTAAACTCAGATTTGCTGCGGTTAACATACTCATCTACCGTTGGCAAAGGTTTGTTTTCACCAGCACGCAAAGCTTCAACCTCAATTACCATGTGTTCTGTAACAGATCCATAAATATCAATTGGATACCCATCATCAGACATATTTTTTGTACTTTTACCCATTTCATAAGGCAACGCAATGGTAATTTCAGATTGACCAGCACGGATAACTTGATGGCCAAAACTATATGTATCCATTACATTTGTAGAGCCACATCCCGCCATTGCTAGTAGCGCAGCACCGAGCAGAGCCCCTTGTAATGTACGTTTCCAATTTTGTTTCATCATATACCTCACATCAATTCAGCATTTACAGTTAATTATAGCCTATAGAACAAATAAAATCTACAAAAAACTTTAGTTTTACATACATTTTTACCTCTATTTTTTACTATCTCTACGCTTCAGTTCAAAATTTATTTACAGTGCTTCTATGCTTTGTTACACTAACAATAATGAAAGGAGTCACTATGAAAACCATCGGTATTATTTGCGAATACAATCCATTTCACAATGGACATGCACACCAACTACATATATTAGCTTCAAAATCTCCTGATGCATTGCGCATCTGTATTATGAGTGGCTCCTTTGTACAACGTGGTGAGCCCGCCCTATTCTCAAAGTTTGATCGTGCTCGTTGGGCTATTCTTGGCGGCGCAGATGTCGTTATCGAACTCCCCACCCTCTATTCCTTAGGCAGTGCACAACTATTTGGAACTGGTGCTATCCGTATGGTGAAAGCGCTCTCTATTGATACCCTCTCCTTTGGTTCTGAAACGACTGCTCTAAATACGCTCATAGATGTAGCCAAACGTATGGATTGTGAAAGTACACAAAAGGAGCTACGAAATTATTTAAATACAGGAACATCCTATGGTACGGCCTTCCGTAAAGCCTTAGGCGCTGAAATGCTTAGCACACCTAATGCCTTATTAGGGCTAGAATATATACGAGCTGGATTAAAATATCATCCAACTTTAGAGTATATTCCCATTCAACGTACCTCTGATCACCATAATCAAAATATCGATCAAGAGTTACCATCAGGTACGGCATTACGACAACTCATCACAACTGCTAACTCCTTAGATATATGTTCAGAGCTTCAAGATGCTACTCCAACACCGATTCTAGATGATATGAACCATAAAATTACAAGCGGTCACTATGTCGATTACAGTGGATATCATAATATGGTACATATGTTGAGTCGTCGCATAACAACAAATGATTTAGAACGTTTTGTTGACTTCACAGAAGGTATTGAGCACCTGTGGTTGAAAGCAGCACAACAACCAACATGGGATGCTGCTATCAATCAAATAAAATCGAAACGCTATACTTATGCACGATTACAACGAATGAGTGCATACCTCACCTTAGGAATTACAAAAGACTTGATGAATATCGCTATCGATGAAGGCCCTCAATACGCTAGATTACTAGCCTTTAATGATAAAGGCCGTCAATGGCTGCGAACTGAGCATGATATTCCAGTCATTCAAAAATGGGCCAAAGCACCTGCTCAACTCAACAATCTTGGAAAATCTATGCACCACATCGACACGCTAGCTACAGATATACAAGCCTTATGTTTCCATAATAAAGCTAACCGTATAGGCCATACAGACTATACATATACACCACAATATATTAAATAAAAAGCATATTTAATTTAAACAAAAAAGGGGTTACAATACAGATTATTCCTGTATTGTAACCCCTTCTTCACCATCTAAGTCTTCTACGGCAACTCGTACACTTTCAAGATGTGATGTAGGAATATTTTTACCTACATAATCTGCTCGTATTGGTAATTCCCGATGACCACGATCTACGAGAACTGCCAACTGAATAGATTTGGGTCTACCAGATGTCATCAATGCATTTAATGCTGCACGAATAGTACGCCCTGTGTAAAGTACATCATCAACGAGAATGATTGTTTTCTCCGTTGTATCAATCGTACATGGTTTCCCCTCTTTTTGGCGAGCATCACGATCATCACGATACATAGCCACATTGAGTGATTCACATTCAATACGAATACCTTCAATGCGTTCGATTTCGGCCTGCAAACGTTTTGCCAAAATAACACCACGTCGTTCAATGCCTACAATAAGAGCATTAGATAAGCCTTTATTACGTTCTAGGATTTCGTGACTAATACGACGAATCGCGCGCATAATAGCATCTTGATCCATCAATAAGCGTTTCTTTTCCATATATACGCCCTTATAGCACAGAGTTCTCTATGCCCCTTTACAAATATAGTTAGAAGATTATTTAGTAAACCACAATATAAGACAGTTATTTCATTTGCATGTATTTACGTTTGTCTACGTTTGTCTACGTTTCTTTACATTTCGTTTGATTTCTTTTCATTTTTTCGCTTATTTACGCTTATCTTCTCGATATGTTTTAGCAAACTCTATACATGCTTTGAAGTCATCTGGAAGAGGCGCCTCAAAATGCATACTTTCACCTGTAATAGGATGTTTTACATCTAAAGATTTAGAGTGCAATGCCTGTCCTTCAATAGGAAAATCCATACGACGGTAACCATAGAACGGATCATTAACAACAGGATGTCCAATATGAGCAAAATGTACACGAATTTGATGTGTGCGCCCAGTCTCTAAATTACATTCAACCAAGGTTTGATGGCCAAATCGTTCAACCACGTTAAAGTGAGTGACTGCATCCTTACTATTTTCAAAGACAACAGCCATTTTCATACGATCCTTAGGATGTCTTCCAATAGGAGCTTTAATAGTACCCTTTTCTTCTACAATATTACCTTGTACTAATGCTAAATATGTCCGTTTAGCAGAATGCTCCTTTACCTGCTCCGCTAAACCTATATGAGCTGCATCATTTTTAGCAGCCATCATAACACCAGATGTATCCTTATCTAAACGGTGAACAATACCAGGTCTAATCTCACCATTAATACCGGACAAATCCTTACAATGATATAGCAATGCATTAACAAGTGTACCCGAATAATTGCCCACCGCAGGATGAACAACCATACCACGTTGTTTATTTACAATGATAATATCATGATCTTCATACAATACATCTAAAGGAATATCCTCTGGTTTTACCTCTACAGATTCAGGCTCCGGTATCTCTACACGTACAACAGCATTTGGTGTAAGTCTAAGATTTGCTTTCCCTACCTTAGCACCTACTGTAACGTGACCACCTTTAATTAAACTTTGAATATAACTACGAGACCCTTCCATATGTTCTGTTAAGAATACATCCAGTCTCATACCGTCTTGCTCAGCATTTACAATATATTCGTTCATCCTCTACCTCTCTATGAGTTAAGTATCATATATTAATTAATTATATGTCATAATATATGAATTATTTATCATCATCTTTTAATGTAAATAAATAGTAGACTACTAAAGCTACGCCTACACAGATACCAATATCAGCAACATTAAAAATAGGCCATATACGGAAATCAAAAAAATCTACCACACCATGAATCATGTAACGATCAATGCCATTACCAATAGCACCAGACACTAATAAAGCAGATCCAATCTGTAAAGTCCACGGACCTTTTGATAAGCGCTTCCAATAATATGCACATGCGCCTAGCAAAATAACCGCTACCAGTAAGAAAAACCATCGCTGATTAGCAAGCATACCAAATGCTGCACCGCGATTAATAATATATGTTAAATGAAATACATTGGGTATAACCACTAAAGACTCACCTAACATAAAATGATTCATAATGTAATATTTAGTCCATTGATCTAAGAGTAACCAAAGAATTAGTATAATATAAAACAAGCTGTACTCCCTTATAATAATATATATCTTAATAGTCCTATTATACTAAGTTAAGCAAATTTAGGCAAAATAAAAAGCCCCTCAATGAGGGGCCGTTTAATTTGTGATTACTCAGCGGAAATTACAGATACTGGGCAAACGGATTCGCAAGAACCGCAATCGATGCAAGTATCGTTGATTTCATATTTAGTTTCGCCTTCAGAAATAGCAGAAACTGGGCAAACAGATGCGCAAGAACCACATTTAATGCAACCATCAGCAATAACTCTCATAATTAGGACCTCCATAAAAAATATAGATCAGAACTTTTTATTATCATTTAGAAAGGCACTTGCCTCAACTTATGTTCTCATTATCACACAGTTCTTTTTGAAAGTCAAACGAAAATGATAAAAAAATGTATATTATTTTGCATACTATTTTTTCCTTTTTATCATACAAAGCCTAGGTTTGTAAGTATTTTGATATTATTTTTCATTTAATTTATTGAATATGATACTCAACAAATGAGAATATAGCAATTATCAATTTTATAAAATCCTAATCATTATAATAGGAATTTAATTATCAATATTTATTATCATAAAAACTATTTTTTTATTACAACAGATTTAACGCTTATCTATATTTTAATCTAACATATAAACTTCACTCTAAAAAAGGCCGAATCATACGATTCGACCTCATTTATATTTATAAAGTAAAGTAATATCTTTACTATTATTCACTATATAACAATAATACTATTTTTTTCTTATAGCACTTAGAAGGATGTTAAGAATGTTAGTGTACCTAAAATAACGCCTGCAAGGTTTGGTACGATTA
>URQX01000099.1 GCA_900550175.1 uncultured Veillonella sp. | reverse complement strand
CTATGTAAAAGGGGCTTTATGTATACCTATATTTAATAGTATATGTAGTAGTCTTTTATCGATAAATCATGCAATATATGGTATAATTTGTATATCAAAAGCTGTTTTTTACCCTTGGAGGGATTATGACTAAAATCTTCACCAAATTACGAGCATTGGTGGATGAAGCATTATCTGATAGTGATACGACGGTGAAAAAGGTAAGCCCTGTTCAACAAGTACCTTTAGAACAAGATTTATTTGATCATCGTTTGTTATCTATAGAAGAAGACGTGGTTAATCGCATGTTGCGTGCTGCTCTTCGGAATCATAAGTTCTTTTATTCTATAACTTTTGAGTTTGAACCAAATAATCAAATATTCCTATCCATTATTACTAAATGGGGGAATGTGATTACCGCTGAATTTACTTTAGAAGACTTATGGTTTGATGATTACTCATCATCCTTTGCAATTCGGCTCGATACAGAGAATTTAGATACGGGTGGATTTATTTTAAATTCCATCTTACACTTACTAGGTAACTGGTTCCTTAGTCTTTTTGGCATCTTTTTTAATCCTATTGCATTAGGCGAAAAGGGATCTACCGTACGCTTTGAAAAAAAAGGTATTATTCGCTTTGATTTAATACCCAATACGCAACTTAAAAAGTTTATACCTTTGCCAGAACGCTCCATAGGGAGTGTAGGCCCTGTACTTTTAGCTAATCCTCAAACTAGTCAATCGGTATTGCAAATAGATTATTATGCATTTCATGATCCAGTAGATACATTTACGGTGCCAGATGTTCCAATTCGTACTAGTTGGCTTCGATCCATTGATATTGCGGCAGTGCTCTTGATGCCGATCGGTGTATGGCTTACCTTTATCTTTGCGCATCATTACTTACCAACTGAAACACTAGAGTTTTCATTCTCTACATATTTCTTAATATCTTTAGGGATTTTTATTCTTTCTTTACTACTAATGAATACACCACGATATTTATATATGTATTTTGACTCTAGAAAACAGTGGCAAAGTGCGTTTGTTCATAACAATATCAAGATTCAAATGCGCAAGCTCCATCGGCGCATCTTCATGCAGCAAGCTACCTTGACCTCTGATAGCGGCGAGTGTAATGCCGCTGAAGGTCAAGAACGTATTAAACGTTTATTGTTGCAAATCCGGGATAAGCGCTTCCTAGAAAATAGACTTAAGATTTCTGATGATGATAGAGCGCGCAAACAAAAGGTTAAGTTTATCATTGCTTATATCCTTTGCACTATAATAGAGTTGATATTATTGACTTAAGTTTGTAAAGAATCAGGTTGAAACTCTTTTAAATTATTTATGGTATAGTTATTAAGGTAATAAAGAACTATATATAATAAGACATGTGATAAATAAAAAACGTATCTCTTTATGAAGAGATACGTTTTTTATTTATCAATTTGTTATCGTTTTGTTATCGTTTTTTACGTCGTTTACGCACCGTTTTGCGGATTTCTTTTTCCCTATGAGATATGGACGGTTGCATTGACTCATAAGTTGGTCGATTTACAGGCATAAATGGTGGGTTACCATATTGATTCGGTTCTGGCTGACCAGGCAATACCCAAAATAGGAAGCCTATGAGCCATACGAAAAGTTCAAGCAAGTAATTAAATGGTGATACAGCAGAGTAGGTATTGATAAAAATGATGATTACTGACCAGAGAATCCCCGCCCAAGCATTGAAACCAATATCGTGAATACGACGGCCAAATAAGATGCAGGATAATGGGAATAAGGCTGCCAATAAGATCCATATAACAACTCGTGTAAACCAATATGCCGGTAAAGATACAACAAAGTCTAAGAATACATCATCAATGTAGTGGACGATGTGGAACAAAATCATTAAAACAATAAAACATATGATAAATTGTAGTCGATTTAATCGCCCCGTTAGATTAAAAATCGATAGGCCCATTCGGCGACCTTGGAATGCGATAAGCAAACCGACAGTACAAATGAGCAGTGTTCGTAATACAACATAGAGTAAATCCATAAGTTCCCCTTTTTTATAGCTTATAGTTGAGTTAATTCTGGCAAGACTAGCTCAAACGCTACCCCTTGTTTCATAGATTTTACAGTATCTACTGTAGCTTGAATGGCTTTAGTGGTAAAATTCATTGCCAACTCTGCCGCATCATAAGGTGAGTATCCCCTCATTACTGCACCGGATAATACAGCAGTAAAGATATCCCCTGTTCCTGTAGCTTTCACAGGGATAAGAGGAATATCATAAGTTTTTAAATAATCAGTTGGTCCATCATAGACAGCGATAACCGCATGTGTTTCAGATGGTACGCTGGTCATGATAACCATGTCAGGGCCCATTTGATGCAATCTTTTGCAACGATCACGCAATTCATCATCGCTAATAGGATCTGTAGAGAATGGAATATCTAATAAGAAACAAGCTTCCGTGTAATTAGGCTTTACGATGTGAGCTTTGGAAACAAGTTGGCGCATAGCTACTACCATATCAGGTGTATAAATCGAGTAGAGGCGGCCATCATCGGCCATAGCAGGATCGACGATAATCATTTGGCCTTTGTTACCGAAGCGATCGATAGCTTCTTCCACGAGATGAATTTGTTCTGGAGATGCTAAAAAACCACTTACAATGGCGTGAAAGTCGATTTCGTTTTTATCCCAACAGTCCATAAAATCTCTCATATGTGCCGATAAATCTACAAACTCGTAGTGTGGATATTCTAAATGATTACTCAATACAGCTGTTGCCAATGGAACCGCTTGGCAACGCATAGCGCTGATGATTGGAATCATAACGGTTAGGGCACAACGGCCGATGGAGCTCATGTCTTGAATTGTTAAGACTCTAGGTACTTCTGTCATAGACACCTCCAAAATACTATATATTTTATTGTACGTTATGTAGGGCGTTCTGTAAATGTAATGATGCTATTCATGAAATTAACTTCATAATGTAGTATAATAAAACAGATAGACTTTTTATGGAGGATAGTGACAATGACAAGGTATGTATTTCGACGCCTAGGTGGCGCAATCATAATCTTATGGGTCATCATTACCGTAACATTTGCATTAATGCATGCAATTCCGGGAGGACCTTTTACAACTGAGAAGAAATTACCACCTCAGGTGAAAGCAAGTATTGAAGCAAAGTATCATCTTGATGATCCAGTGTGGAAGCAGTATGGTGATTATCTAGGTGGTGTTATTACTGGTGATTTGGGACCATCATACAAGTATGAAGGCCGCAGTGTAAATGATATTATCAGCGATGCATTCCCAATTTCTGCACAACTCGGTTTATTATCATTAATGGTGGCTGTAGTAGGTGGTATTGCAGCCGGTGCTATTAGTGCTATGCGTCCTAATGGTATCGTTGATTACGCGGTAACCGTATTATCTACTATTGGTATATCCGTGCCTACCTTTATTATTGGTGCCGTTCTTGTATATGTAGTGGGCTTTGAACTGGGCTGGTTCCCAGTGGCCTTATGGCGTGGCCCATCTTATATGGTACTACCAGTATTAACGTTAGCTGCACAACCGATGGCATTCATTGCACGTTTAACGCGCAGTGGCTTGCTTGATGTGTACCAACAAGAATATATCCGTACAGCTCGCGCCAAAGGCTTGGACTCTTGGACTATTTTGACACGTCATGCTCTAGGCAATGCTATTTTGCCAGTTATTACGTATTTGGGCCCATTGGCTGCCAGCCTTTTGACAGGTAGCTTTATCGTAGAAACGATTTTTGCTATTCCGGGCCTTGGACAGTATTTCGTAACGTCCATTTATAACCGCGACTATACCGTTATCCTTGGCATTACGATTTTCTATAGTGCTCTTGTAGTATTTCTTAATATTTTGGTGGATATGATTTATCCGTTAATTGATCCACGTGTTACGACAGAGGAGGGGACCGATGAATAAGGAAGATTTTTTACCTATTGAACGAACTCCTCAAGAAGAAATTACAAGCTTTATAAAACGTCCTAGTAAATGGGCGAGATTTAAGGTAAATCGCTTGGCCGTAGTAGGGGCAACTATCATTTTGGTTATGATTGTATTAGCTATTTTAGGCCCCCTAATTTCGCCGTATACCTATGCGGACCAATCTTTGATTGATGCGAACCAAAGTCCAAGCTTTAGTCACTGGTTTGGTACCGATACATTAGGTCGCGATAGTTATACGCGCGTTATGTACGGTGCTCGTATTTCCTTAACCATCGGTTTTGTAGCGGCGTTTATCAATCTTGTTATCGGCGTTACTTATGGCGGTATTGCAGGTTACCTTGGTGGTAAGGTTGACCGCATCATGATGGGCCTTGTAGATGTTTTGTACGGTATTCCACTTTTACTGTATGTAATTTTGCTGATGGTTGTACTAGGCCCTGGCTTAACATCTATTTTCGTAGCATTGGGCATTGCGTACTGGCTGAATATGGCCCGTATCGTACGTAGCCAAATCTTGAAAGTTAAAAACGAAGAATACATCATTGCTGCTGAAGCGATGGGCATTCCGAAATATCGCATTTTATTGCGTCATATTTTGCCAAACTGTGTGGGACCAATCATTATTACATTGACATTGGCCATCCCAGAGGCTATTTTTACAGAAGCATTCCTTAGCTTTATCGGTTTAGGTGTAAATGCACCTATGGCGAGCTGGGGTGTACTCGCTTCTGAAGGGATTAGTAGCATGCGCTCTTATCCATTCCAATTGATTTTCCCTGCTGTTGCCATTAGCGTTACCATGCTTGGTTTCGCATTCCTTGGTGATGGCTTACGTAATGTGTTAGACCCTAAGGAAGGAGATAGATAATGAATAACGCAATTGTTGATGTGCGCAATGTGTCCATTACCATCGATACCTTCCAAGGCCCTTTACGGGTTATTCGCAATCAAGATATTTCCTTACAACCAGGTGAGATTTTAGGTATTGTTGGTGAATCCGGCTGTGGTAAATCTGTGCTAGTTAATTCCTTAATGGGATTACTACCATATGGTAAAACAAAAATCAAAGCCGATACATTTATGATTGATGGCAATGATTGTCTTGAATTTACTGAAGATGACTGGAATGAACTCCGCGGTACTACTGTTGCCATGGTATTCCAAGATCCTATGACATCTTTGAATCCAATCCTGACGATTGGTGAGCAAATGTATGAGGTTATCCATCGTACCAAAGCATATGGTGAGGATTATGACGAACGAGCTATCGCCATCGACTTGTTAAAGAAGATGGGCCTTTCAACACCGGAAAGACGATTATCTCAATATCCTCATGAATTGAGTGGTGGTATGCGCCAACGCGTTTGTATCGCCATGGCTGTCGCAGGTCGTCCAAAGATTTTGATTTGTGATGAACCGACAACGGCTCTAGATATTACAACAGAGGCTCAAATCTTGCGCCTTATGCAAACATTAGCTGTAGAAGCTGGCATTGGCATTATCTTTATTTCTCATAACTTACGTGTTATTGCTCAAATTTGCGACCGCGTTATGGTTATGTACGCTGGTAAATGTGTTGAATCTGCTACGGTAGAAGGTATCTTTAATGAACCTCGTCATCCGTATACATTGGGCTTGTTACTTGCTCTACCTCAAGGTAAATGGCATGGTGAATTAAAAGCTGTTGAAGGTCAACCTCCAGATCTATTTGATTTACCACGAGGGTGTGCATTTAATCCGCGGTGTAAGTGGGCTATGCGTATCTGTGGTAATCGTATTCCTATGGTTACAAATGTTGGTGAAAATCATCAATTTACATGTTGGTTAGCTAAGTTGGAGGGACTTTAATGAGTTACGTATGGGAAACTGACAA
>URQX01000098.1 GCA_900550175.1 uncultured Veillonella sp. | reverse complement strand
AATTTTTTAAATATAAAATTTTATTAAAATGCAGCTGTTTGTGAGTTTAAGGAATAGACTAAAACCTCCTTATGTAATACAATGTATTACATAAGGAGGTGCTTTATATGGCAAATATTTCAGTCCGTTTAAATGAACAAGAAGAAGAGCTATTTAAAACATATGCTGAGTTTATGGATGAAACACTTTCTACACTTTTTAAGAAGGCTTTATTGGAAAAGATTGAAGATGAATTTGATCTTAAGGTAGGTCAAAAAGCATTAGCAGAATATAAGCAAGATCCTGTTACGTATTCTGTGGCGGAAATGCGTGCAAAATATGGCTTATAAACTTGAGTTCTCTAAACGATTTGATAAGCAATTTTCTAAGCTCGATAAATCAACACAACGTTATCTCTTTAATTGGCTTATTAAGAACGTAGATAATGTAGAAAATCCTAGATATTCAGGAAAATCACTAACAGGTAATAAGACGGGGCTGTGGCGTTATCGCATTGGTAACTATAGAGTGATTGCTGACATTAATGACGATAGATGCATCATTTTAGCTTTAGAAGTTGGTCACAGAAAGGATATTTACAAATAGAGGCTATACTATGAAATACTTACGTCGTGAACTTAATCAAGTGGAAAAAGAATACTTAAAACAATTTGGACAAGACTCTTTGGACCGTGTCGTTCTACACGATCCAAATACAAAGGATAAACAAGAGGTACAAGATACGATTGATATTCTAAAAGACGCTATGGCAAAAAACAAACCTCTAGAACAAGTTCCAGAGGATATGTGGAAGCTTATTGAATTTTAAAGGATGAGTCATCTATTTCTTACATACAGCTTAATACAATAAAAGGCACATTGTTAATCGAATGATCTCCCTAATTTTAGGAGGTAGTTCAAAACAATGTGCCTTTTTGTTATAGGTTATAGAGTTCCGGTTTACGATCTCTAAAGATATTAATTTTGTTACGAATGTCTTCGACTACAGCGAGGTCGATGTCTATGGAAGCAATGCCTTCGTTCGTATCCATTTCAAGTAGGTTTGTACCCCATGGATCATATACCGCGGAGTGCCCTGTACTTTGAACACGGCCCACTGTGCCGCAGCCGTTTACGGCACAGACGAAGAGTTGGTTTTCAATAGCCCGCACTTCATTGAGTACTTGCCAGTGTCGTAGACGCATAGTAGGCCATTGAGCAGGCACAAATAATAATTCTGTACCTGGCAATGCAGCCATTCTCACTAGCTCAGGGAAGCGGATGTCGTAACAGATAACCGTGCTACAAGGAATCCCATCGAGTTCAAAATGGGTCGTGTGAGTACCGCTAGCAAAGTATTTGTCTTCTTTGGCAGGGCTAAAGCCATGTATTTTGGAATATTCTCCTACAAGTTCACCGCTTCGGTTGTAAACATAGGATGTATTAAATACGAGATTGTCTTTTGCAACTGCTACAGATCCGCCCACAATATTTACGTTATGTTCTTTAGCGAATGTACTTAATAAGGCTTTCGTGCGGGCTCCATTTGTGTCGGCGATCGTAATTAAATCGTCTGATGGATAAAAGCCAGTGTTCCAGGTTTCAGGTAATACGATAATATCTGGATTTTCAGATAGAGATTGAGTTAATAACTCTTGAACGCGATTGTAGTTATATTCTACGTCGTTTACGTGGACATCCATTTGTATAAGAGTAAGGCGTTTTTTCATGGTAAATCCTCTGTGTATTTAAATAGTATAGTTTACGCTATATAGTATATAATTAGAATATTAAAGCATTATTGAGAGTATTACAATATGACAATGATAATAGTTTAAATACTATTCTTTTGTAGGAATGGATAGAATGGATTTAGATAGTACTAGATGTACAGGTAATCATTGGCATAGGTATTCTAGATGAGCCTATGTATCCTAGACCTAGAAAATCGATTGATGAGGTACTAGTAAAGCGTTAGTTTTTTACTAATCTTCATAGAAATGTTATAATATTCTGTATATAATTGTGTTCTAATAGAGGAGGACCTATGAAACGGATTCCATTGGTAACACTATTAGTTGTCGCATTGACAATGGTTTTAGCAGGATGTGGACTGCTTTCACAAAAAACAGAGCCCACTAGTTCAGCGCCACCAGTAAAAGAAGTCAAAATGGTACATCCATCAGGTATTCCTGTTCTTATGTATCATAAAATTGGCGACGATAAAGATAATGATGCGGTTATTCGTGAGGATTTATTCAGAGAACAAATGAAGTTCCTCAAAGATAATGGCTATAATCCACTAACGATGGATCAACTATATGATTATGTTGTGAATGGTACAGCAGTACCTGAAAAACCAGTTGTATTAACCTTCGATGACGGATATGCTGATACGTATTCTATCGTATATCCAATCATGAAAGAATATGGTTTTGCAGCTACTGTGTTTATCAATCCTGGCGATGTAGGCACTCGGTTAACTTGGGATCAAATTCGTGAAATGCATAAGAATGGTATCACCATTTCTAATCACGGGTTCCAACATATCGAAATGGGACAATTGTCTGAAGCTAAGCAAATAGAAAATATTACAAAGGCTCAAGAAGCCCTCGCGAAAGAAGTAGGCATCAAGGATAATCCTTGGTTCTGCTATCCTTATGGAGATAAAAATGAATTCACCGATGCTGCCACTAAAAAAGCGGGCATTAAAATGAGTATGGCCATGAAATCTGGCTGGGCTCATACAGGTGATAATCCATATAATATTTTGCGTGTTTGGGTTGGTAATGCTGTTGATATCAAACATTTTGAAGAACGCATTAGCACCGAACATTTCACTGATTTATAAGGAGAAATACATTGTTCAAAAAGAATTGGGTAAAGTTCATCATCATGGTGTTCCTATTTACCGTTGTAACCTCACCATTCGTGGTGCTCTTTGGACCGTTTAATAATGTAAAGCGCGCCGTTATTGGTGCCATATTGCAATCTCGCCATCCTCATTACATTACATGGCTATTCAGTGAAGATGAATTGCAATCTATTTTGGGCACTGTTGGTGTTGTTAAAAGCCAAGATTTGTTCAAGTTTAATGCTCGTGAAGATAAGAGTTTAAACCTTGAAAAAATTCAGTCTGCTCGTTATGTAGGCTATATTCTTGAAATTCCAGATCCTCGTCGTATTGAAGTCGGTACAGCTGCTAATATTCAAGAAAAAGGCGATACTACAAGTAATATTGCGAAGATGAATAATGCGGTAGCTGCTATCAATGGCGGTGGTTTCCACGATCCTAATGGTACTGGTACAGGCCGTTTGCCATATGGCTTTATCTTGCATGATGGTGAATATGTCATCGGTAAGGATGTAGGCCCTGAAGAAGCGGTAGACTTTGTAGGCTTCTCTAAATCTGGTAACCTTATTGCAGGTAACTATGACAAAACACAACTTGGTGATATGAAAGCCATGGAAGGTATTACTTTTGGCCCACCTCTTATCGTAGATGGTAAGAAGATGATTACTGAAGGCGATGGCGGCTGGGGCGTAGGTCCACGTACTGCTATCGGTCAAAAGAAAGATGGTACAGTACTATTCCTCGTAATTGATGGTCGTCAACCAGGTTATTCTCTTGGCGCTACATTACGTGACGTACAAGATATTCTCTATGAAAAAGGTTGCTACATTGCAGCGAATTTAGATGGTGGTTCTAGTTCTACACTATACCTCAATGGTAAAGTAGTAAATAAACCAGCCGATTTGTTAGGGGAACGCATGATCCCAACGGCGTTTATCGTGAAATAGGAGGACACATGAAACCTTTTACGCGTGTACTGAGCGCCTTTGCGGTAGGTATTCTTCTGCAAGGTGGGGTGTACCTATACCTTGATCAATATATGTTTGCTCCGACTACAGATTTTAATGTAGCCGGCGCGTCTAAGGATGATACTAAAAACTTCCCTGATATAAAGGAAGGTACTAAGTATGTATCTTATGACCGTCAGTTTATGGCGGTTGTTACTGAAAGCTCTTTGAAAATTTATAAGGCTAATGAAAGCAAGCCTACCACAATAGATTTGAAGGGCCGCTCTATTAGTTACTTTAGTTGGATGCCTGACCGTAACTATGCCATCATGGGTCTATATGACTCTAGAGAGGTTGTTTTGGCTCGTCTCAATGCGGATGATCCTGAACATGAAGTAGATACTAAACTTGAAGATTTGCCTCGTAATAGTAAGATCGTAGATGCCGCCTATTCTGAAGCGACGAATGTTGTTTACATGAAGGTAAAAGTTCAAGAACACGCATATCGCATTTATCGTACTGATGCGAACTATGATACGCGTCGTGTGTATATGCAAGCTACTGATATTGGCCATATTGGCGTATTCTATGATGAAGATAGATTCTTCTATGACAACGCTAAGACTGGAGATATCTTCATGTTTAACGGCATTGAAGGTGGTTGGCGTGTTATTAATCCACCAGGGCGTTTCCGTCTAATTGGCGTTGATATGGATAAAACTATCTATATTGCTCGCGTGGATGAAGATAATAATGCCCTAACTGTGTATACAGGTAAATTAGGCGTAGGCTTTAAACCAGCTTATAAATACAATCATCCAACAACATTCAATGAATTAACATTGTCTGATGTAAAAACTATCATTAAGGATGGTAGTGACGAAACTACGAAGGTAACAGAGGATGATACATCATCTAAATCATCTAGTGATAGTAAAAAGAAATCCTAATAAAAAGCCTTTATAATGATTCATTATAAAGGCTTTATTCCTATACTCATTTGTACTATAAGGATATATATGAATATATTATTTGTACGACTCAGCTACATAGGTGATATCCTACATGCCACCCCTGCTGCGCGCTGGATAAAAGAACACTACCCAGAGGCCAAGCTACATTGGATTGCAACACCTAGCATGGTGGAACTTTTACAGGGCAACCCTTATGTAGATGAAATTATTCCTTGGGAACGGGATGAATACGAAGCACATTCTAAAAAACTACATATTCCAACGATGTGGCGCATGTGGTGGGAGCTTAGAGCTAAGTTAAAACCATACAAATTTGATGTGGCTGTTGATGTACAAGGTCGACTCATAACAGGACTTGTTTTATTAGCATCAGGTGCACCTATCCGCCTAGGACTTGGTGGTACAAAAGAGCTCAATTGGATGTTTACAAACTACAAAGCAAAGCCTAGTACCAATCATGTCATCAAGCGTTATATAGAGGTTGCTAGATTACTGAATACAGCTGTTGCAGAGCATAATAGCTTATATACATCTGTTCCCAGTTCTGATGATAAGGAAAAAACTACTATAGATAATGGCGCAACTGGTAAAAATATATATCACATGGATTTTTTTGTGCCCTCTAATTTGCATGCTTGGGCAGAAAATCAGTGGGAAGCAATTAGTTGTGATACCTCTTTAAGTCGTGGAGAGATTGAAAAGCCACTGCGTATAGGACTTGTTTTAGGCACGTCTTGGGCGACGAAAGAGTGGCCTCAAGAAAAATGGTATTCACTTATTAAATCACTTCAATACAGGGCTAATTTTGTGTGTGTAGGCGGTCCTAAAGAGGCTACTCAATACAAACCGTTGATGGATACCTTAACAGCAGATGGACTTGATAAAATTATGCTGAATATGTTAGGAAAGACCACACTTCAAGAGGTGGGAGCTTTAATTGAAAGTTGTGATGTAGTAGTGACTGCTGATACAGGTTCATTACATATTGCATTAGCATTAAACAAACCTGTAGTAGCACTTTTTGGGCCAACGGACCCTAAGCTGTGGGGACCACTGACGGGAAACTTCAAGGTTCTTGTTAATTCTGAGTTAGATTGTTTAGGATGTCGTAAACGACGTTGTCCTAAGCCTGATCAATATTGTATGTCTGGTATTGATT
>URQX01000097.1 GCA_900550175.1 uncultured Veillonella sp. | reverse complement strand
CGTGATTTACATATTCAAAGCTTACAAGATGTAGATAACTTTAAAGAACATAGTAAGTCTGCGGGGTTCTCTGTTTCTTCTAAACTTAACTTCAAAAATCCAACTGGTAGTATCAATGCTAGTGTAGGACGAATTGATAGCAAATGGAAAAGCGTAACAGAACAAGCTGGCATTTATGCTGGAGAAGAGGGCTACAACCTTAATGTAGGAAATGGTACTACATTAGAGGGTGCTGTTATTAAAAGTGAAGCTCCAAAAGCTAAGAATAAACTGACTACAAAATCTCTAGAGATGAAAGATATCCAAAACGAAGCTGAGTATACATATAGCAATAATGGTATTGGTTACAATTACTATGGTAGTAAAAAGAAACTTGAAGAGATGAAGGCCAAGGATAAAAAAGGCTATGATAAAATTTATAACAGTATCGGTCTAGTTCCAAACTTAGGTGTAGGATCTAAAGGTAAAGCAAGCTCCACTACTCAATCTGCTATTTCTGATGGTATACTTACAGTAGATGGTAAAAAGATTGATACTAAAACTATCAATACGAATACCGAGAATACTTTACATCAATTAGATAAAATTTTTGATAAAAAGAAAATTGAAGAACGTCAGGAATTAGCACGTCTATTCTCTAAAAATGCATTTGAACAACTACATGACTGGCAACCAACAACTAAGGATGGAAAAGTTGCTAAGTCTATTGCTCATGGTGTAATAGGTGAGTTGGCAGCTCGTATGGCTGGTAATGCACCTGGTAGTGGTTTTAAAGCTACTATGACTAATGAGCTGTTAATTGGTGAAATTAAGAAAGTAGCTAAACATGATCCAGCATTAGCACAATGGTTGAGTGCTGCTGTAGGTGGGGCGGTTAATAAGGCGACTAATGATTCAATTAATGTTGGTACTGCTACTGCATCGTATGCTACAAAGTGGAATGAAGGTTTATTATCGATACCAGAAACTAGAAATAGTATTATAAATGATACACGTATAAATAAATTTCCTTTAGGCGAAGGTCAAGGCTTGGAGGTATCCGCTAATGTTGCACATAATGGTGCAGTAACGGGATATATGATGTTTCATGCTGATGGGGGGAATCCTGTTTTTGAAGTAACTACGTATACAGAAGGTCTTGGCCTTAATTTGCCATTAAGTATTAAGGGAGCAAGAATATGGTTAACAGATTCTAATGGATATAGAGTAGTTGATCCGAATATAATTATTCAAGAGGTTTCTGGCTCATCAGTTTCAGGGGATTGGAATCTTTTGTTATCATATAATACAACACCGACTCCAGGTGGATATACTTTACATGTTATTGGTGCTGAAGGCGGTGCACATATATCTGTAAATCGAACTGTGGTTAAATTTGTAGGATATCAAAATCAACTTTAGAAAGGATAAGAAATAATGTTTGTTAATCCATGGCAGTTCTGTGTGGCAATCATTCTAATGATTTTTGGAACATATTTAATTGTATTTCGTTTTTGGTGTCGTCGAAAAGGTATTTCCGTAGAGATTTTGTCAGTTAAGCCTAGAATTATTAAAGAACTTCCTAATTTTACAGTTATTTATGGATATGATGTTAAGTATCTATTAAATGGTGTAGAATATACAGCTCAAAGCCTAGAGTTTTACATTACAGTATTGGTTCCAGGGCCGATGATCCCTTATAGTACAACGGGTAAATTACTACATAATGGAAAGGTGAGCCTTGATAAGGTAAAAACCAATATGACATATGGCGTTGTATTATGGGTGTTTTCCATTATTTTCTTGGCTGAGTTATATTGATAGCTCTTTAATTATTGAGATAGAGGAGTGTTTATCTGAAATGGATAAATACTCCTCTATTGGGCATTTAAGTATCTTTAATTATTAATTGTTCAACTATAGATAAGGCTTTATATCTATAGTTATATATGTATAGTTGATTATTATGAATCGTATTTTTGATAGGTTCATTGAGTTTACATACTGTAGTACAGTATGGATTGGCAAGGTAGTTATTTTATATTGGTAAATACGCTAAATGGTAGAGATGTCCCTGTGTAGGAATATGAAAAATATATGAAAGGTATGGTGTAGATTGTGATATGGATTAATCACTCTGTTTAATAATGAGATTTTTTAGTTTATTTATAATAGCTTAATTCATGCTCTAGTAAACTATAATTGGTTTTTAAATTTTAAGCCTTTAGCATGTGTCTTAATACTGGTAAATCTAATAATGATGTTACATTAAATAGACTGTTAATACTATATATGTATTACATGTTATTATCATCTTAATTATAGTATTGGTGATACAATCAAAATTGTACATTCTTATATCATCATTTATATAGCTGGGACCTTCTTTATGCATAATAACAGTCTTCTATAAGTGATAATAAACCATATGTTATAATTTTAATATATAATACAGTTATCAACGGAATGTTGGTTATTAGTATTCGCTCAACTTGTGGTACAATTGGTGCCGAGTTGTGCATGACTTCAGATATTTCAATAGGCATTTGAGGATATTTGTTAAAGGTGACTTGCCATGTATGATTCCGTTGTGATTCTAGGTGATAGGTCAGATTAGGATAATTCTTATTTATATATTGTTGTATTTCGTCCTCACTGTAATGGGAGAGAAGATGATAACCTGTTGTCATTATGAGGGAGAATATGATTAATGGTAATAATACAAATCGTAATAATACAAATCGTTTAAGAGTAAGTGGCTTCATTGTAGATTCCTTTTATAATGCTCTTAAAAGTTTAGTAACATTGTAAATGATTAAAGACTATCCATTAATTTATTTGGCTCTTTAGACGTTATTTTTATCTTAATTATATTATATCTAAATTATATTTTCTTATATAGTTGATCAGGATTTATGAATATATGTGTTAGAAAATACATTTGATGTAATAGCTTTCACCATTGAAATATGATATACTATTCTAACGCGCATAATTCGTGCGCGATAGGAGGAAACACATTTAGATGTTAGAAAAATTTGAACAATTAATGATTAGCGAACCTGTTCTAAGAGCGTTAAACGATATGGGCTTTGAAGAGCCTACGCCAATTCAACAGGAAGCTATCCCAGTAGCCATGAGCGGTAAAGACATGATTGGTCAAGCTCAAACAGGTACTGGTAAGACAGCAGCATTTGGCTTGCCTGTATTGGAACGCGTAGACGGGAATGAGCGTCACGTTCAAGTAGTTATTTTATCCCCTACACGAGAATTAGCTATCCAAGTAGCTGAAGAGCTTAACAAAATGGCTCAATACACGAATATCACAGCACTACCTATCTATGGTGGTCAAGATATTAATCGTCAGTTCCGTGCCTTGAAAAAAAATCCACAAATCATCGTTGCCACTCCAGGCCGATTGATGGACCATATGGATCGTGGTTCTATCCACTTTGACCATGTAAAAGTTGTGGTATTGGATGAAGCCGACGAAATGTTAAACATGGGCTTTGTTGATGATATCAATAAAATCTTGGGTGCTATCCCAGAAGACCATCAAACATTGTTGTTCTCCGCAACTATGCCTAAAGCTATCCAACAATTAGCTGAAACATATTTGACAGAGCCAACATTGATTCGTATGAAACCGACTCAAGTTACGATGGACTTAATTGAACAATATTATATCGAAGTGCAAGACCGTCAAAAATTCGATGTTCTTTGCCGCTTGTTCGATATTCAAACACCTGAACTTGCGATTATCTTCACACGTACAAAACGTCGTGTTGATGAAGTAACAGAAGGTCTTAAGAAACGTGGCTACATGGCGGAAGGTATTCATGGCGATTTGTCTCAACAAAAACGGGACAGCGTAATTCGTCAATTCCGCGAAGGTACCATCGATATTCTCGTGGCTACTGATGTGGCAGCTCGTGGTCTTGATATTTCTGGCGTATCTCACGTATATAACTATGATATGCCTCAAGATCCTGAAAGCTACACACACCGCGTAGGTCGTACAGGCCGTGCCGGTAAAGCTGGTCAAGCTTTCACGTTCGTTATCCCTCGTGAAATGGAGCATTTACATGCTATCGAGCGTTTAACAAAACGTAAAATTGCACGCCGCCGTGCACCTTCCTTAGGTGAAGTTCTTGAAGGTCAACAACGTTTGGCAATTGAAAGCCTCGTTGAAATGACAGATAATTTAGAAGCATTAGCGCCATTCAAATCTAGTGCAGAGGAATTGTTGAATGATACAGATTCTGTAACATTGTTGGCAGCAGCTCTTAAATTGTTAACAAAAGAGCCAGATACAACTCCTGTAAATATTACAGAAGAAAAACCATTGCGCGTACGCCGTCGCCGTGAAGGTGGCCGTAGTGACCGCCGCCGTGGTGACCGTCGTAGAGATGGTGATCGCCGCCGTGACGGTGATCGTCGTCGTGATGATCGTCCTCGTCGCAGCCGCGATGACCGTAGAGGTGAACGTCGTGATGACCGTCGCAGAGATGATCGTAGATCTGATCGTCCACGTGGTGACAGAAAACCTCGTCATCAAGGTGAAGGTTTCAAACCTTACTTTAAAGACTAATAGAATGTGGATTGCTTTCGGGCAATCCACATTTTTTATTACTTAATAGTTAATACTATCTATCTTGATAAGTGTTGAGAATTCTGTTATAATAGATAATAATTATTTCTTGTGAATGGCCGATAATGGTCGATGCCTTATAGATTTCCAAGTGGAGAAAGGTAGAGTAGAGTATTATGGATATCGCACAAATTCTGCGTAGCCAAGGGTTCAAAGTAACCCCACAACGTATTGCGATTTATGATGCCTTGCGTGGTCATCATGATCATCCAACAGCAGAAATGTTGTATCATACGTTGCGCCCTGAACATCCAAGCATGAGCTTGGCAACCGTGTACAAGACGATGGAGATTTTTGAAAAAATCGGTCTTGTAAAAATTTTAGAAGTAGGTGATGAGCGAGCTCATTACGATTGGGACACACAAGCTCATTCCCATATTCGTTGCATCCGATGCAACAAGGTAGAGGATATGATGGGCATTGATTTACAAGCTATCAAAACAATTGCTGATCAAGGTAGCGAGTATCAAATCACAGGTCAACATATTACCTTTGAAGGTGTATGCCCTGAGTGTGCTAAAAAAGAAAGTCATTAATACATAACCCCTGTCGCGAAGGGCTCCTTCACGGTAGGGGTTATATTAGTTATATATGTCTTCTATTCATTAGGCTTTTGGAATAGATGTAAGCGTAATAGAATAGATATTAGAATTGAGTATTTTAGAATTATATAAATATAAAGGAGTATTATGTTTGTCATCGGCAGTCATTTATCAATTAGCAAAGGTTATTTAAACATGGGGAAGGAAGCTACAAAAATTGGTGGAAATACATTCCAATACTTTACCCGTAATCCTCGCGGCGGTGGTATACGGGCTCTCGACTTAGAGGATATGAATAGCCTTGGTGCATATATGAAAGAGCATAACTTTGGTACCTTATTAGCTCATGCACCTTATACGTATAATCCATGTGCTGCAAAGGAAGACTTGCGCGCCTTTGCAAAACAATCCATGATGGAAGATTTAGAACGCATGGAATATTTACCGGGTCAAATGTATAACTTTCACCCAGGTAGCCATGTGAAGCAAGGTGTGGATCAAGGTATCGAATATATCGTAGAATGTTTGAACGAAATTTTGTTCCCTGGCATGAAAACGACCGTTCTATTGGAGGTCATGGCTGGTAAGGGCACAGAAATTGGTTCTCGCTTTGAAGAAATTGCTCGCATTATTGACGGCGTTAAATTAAAAGAATACATGGGCGTGTGCGTTGATACGTGCCATATCCACGAAGGTGGTTATGATATCGTTAATAATCTAGGTGGTGTTATTGATGAGTTTGATCGCATCGTTGGTCTTGATCGTCTGAAAGCCATTCACTTAAATGACTCTAAAAATCCTATGGGCGCTCATAAAGATCGGCACGAAAAAATTGGGG
>URQX01000096.1 GCA_900550175.1 uncultured Veillonella sp. | reverse complement strand
ATAAAAGCAGATAATATCTAAATTTGAGAGCATTTTAAAATATAAAATTTTTATAATGAGAATGTAATTGAGAAAAAAGGGTTTACACGAAAATTTGGTTATGCTAATATCACCCTACAAGAAGTAACAAACACATGAAACGAAGAACTTCGATGTAGAATGTGGCGAGGAAACGTGGAAACTCCCAGAAATTCTTAATCTGAAGAACAGAGTAGAATGTGAATGTTATGACTTGTAACATTTTATATTTCTATTTTTTTCAGAAAGAAGGAATTCAACTATGAAAAAACAATTCGCAGCAATCTTCGCAGCAACAGCAGTTTTGGGTGTAACTACTGCATTCGCAGCTAACCCATTCTCCGACGTAACTCCAGATTCTTGGGCATACCAAGCAGTTTCCCAATTGGCAAACGCTGGTATCGTTAATGGTTACCCAGATGGCACTTTCAAAGGCCAAAACAACATCACTCGTTACGAAATGGCTCAAATGGTAGCTAAAGCTATGGCTAACCAAGACCGCGCTAACGCTGAACAACAAGCTATGATCAACCGTTTGGCTGATGAATTCTCCAACGAATTGAACAACTTGGGCGTTCGTGTAGCTCGCTTGGAAGACCGCGTAGGTAACGTAAAAGTTACTGGTGATGCTCGTCTTCGTTACCGTGATGCTGAACATGCTAAATCCAAATTCGACGCTCGTGCACGTGTACAATTCAATGCAAAAGTAAACGATCGCACTGACGCAGTTGTTCGTTTGACTTCTGGCAACTTCGAATTGGGTAACTCCACTACAGGTGGTAATGCTAACGCTACAATCGACCGCGCTTATGTTAACCATAAATTCGGCGAACGCGTATCCTTGAAAGCTGGTCGTTTCGGCCAAGTAGTTGGTGGCGGTTTAGCATTCGATGGCACATTCGACGGTGCTCAATTGAACGCTGGTAACGACAAAATCAATGCACAAGTAGCATATGGTTACTTGGTATCCGGCGAAGCAGCTGGCTTAACTAAAGAACAAAACGTAACTAATACACTTATCAACCTTAACGGTAAAGTAGGTAAACACACTACATTGGGTGGTTTCTACAACCGTGTTAACCAATCTGATGATGTGAAAAACATCTACGGCTTCAATGCTGATGCTAACTTCGACAAAGTTTGGGTTGGCGGCGAATGGTTGAAAGCTTCTAACCAAGACGAATCTCAAGCTTGGACTGCAGGTCTTGGCTATGGTAACTACAACATCGCTAAAAAAGGTTCTTGGGATGTTAAAGGCCAATACTTCAACGCTAAAGCTAACGCTCCTATCGTTGATACTACTTACAACCACATCTACACTACAGATGCTAAAGGTTGGATGGCTTCCGTTAACTATGCATTGCAAAACAACGTTGGCTTGTCTGCTAACTACGGTTTCGACTGGAAAACTCAATCCGGTGCTGATCTTTCCGACTTCTACCGTGCAGACCTTAACTACAAATTCTAATTTGATAGTTAACTATATAAAAGGGACTCCTTCGGGAGTCTCTTTTTTTGTACTTAACATATATAATCCTATAATAAATTGATATAGAATACCTTTTATCATGCTATTTTAGAACCATAAATGGTATAATAAAGAGTATTATATTTTCTTATGAAGGAGGTAAAAATGAATCCTTCTTTTTCTCAAATAAAAATGGTAGCTATAGATTGTGATGAGACGTTAGTTCGAAGTGATAATACAGTCTCTGCGTATACGGTGGATGTATTACGTCGCTTGCAGCGGAAGGGAATTAGCATAACTATTGCTACGGGGCGCATGTATCAGACGGCAAAACCAATTGGAACTGCATTACAACTTGGAAATGTTCCGATGATTTTATTTTCTGGGGGCTTAATTCAAGAGTTAGAAACGGGATATAAGCTATTTGAACAAACTGTTCCTATCGATGTGGTACACCGTATCTTTCAACTCGGTCAACAATATGATTGGCATATACAATCTTATGTTGATGATCATTTACTATGTCATCATAGAAATTGGCAATCTGATCATTATGAAAAGCAAACGGGAGCTGTAGCTGAGTTTTTAGGTGATAGAATTTATAGACTACCTTCAGAACCTAATAAGCTTATTGCTATCGATTCCGAAGAGGGCATTGATAGGATTATCGATATTTTAACACCTTTAATTGGTGATCAAGTGACATTAGTGCGTAGTCAGCGAGACTTTCTTGAAATTACTGCACCGAATGTATCAAAAGGGCGTGCATTAGCACAATTAGCTATAGACAACAACATTGGTTTGGAACATATAATTTCCTTTGGGAATGCAGAGAATGATATTTCAATGCTCAGTGAAACTGGCTATTCAGTAGCTGTTGAAAATGCTACAGATCATGTAAAATCCGTAGCTCATGAAGTATGTGGTCATCATAATGAAGATGGTGTAGCTCATTGGATAGAAAAGAATCTTTTATAATGGAGTAAAACTATGGAAGCATTTCGTTTATTAATTGTTACGGGAATGTCTGGTGCCGGTAAAACGCAGGTATTACAAGCATTAGAGGATATGGGCTATTTATGCATTGATAATATTCCTCCTGTACTCATTCCTAAGTTAAGTGAGATCTGTCGACAAGGCGGGGAGCGTACAAACCGTGTTGCTTTAGTGGTAGATATCCGTGGCGGTGAATTCTTCGAAGCCCTTTCTTCCTCTCTTGAGACATTAAGAGAAATGAAGGTGGATTATGAAATCGTCTTTATGGATGCTACAGATGAGACTTTAATTAGACGATATAAAGAAAGCCGTCGTAGCCATCCATTGGCTCCAGATGGACTAATTACTACAGGTTTAAAAGAAGAGCGTCAAATTTTAAATTCTGTACGTCATAAAGCAGATTTTATTATTGATACAACTAATATGAAGACAGCTAGCCTAAAAGAGTATTTAAAAACTCGCTTTACTCAAGTAGATGAAGGTCATGGTATGTCTATTACAGTTGTTAGTTTTGGCTTTAAATATGGTCTGCCTTTAGATGCGGATATGGTTTGGGATGTACGTTTCTTACCAAATCCATTCTATATTCCAGATTTTCGTCATAAAACAGGCCGTGTAAAAGCTGTAAATGAATACATTCACTCCTTTGAGGTTACAGAAGAGTTTAAAAAGCGTTATTTTGATACTATAGATTTTCTTGTACCTAATTATGAACAAGAAGGTAAAGCTCAATTCATCGTAGCTGTAGGTTGTACTGGTGGTATGCATAGATCTGTGGCCATGGCAGAAGCATTATATTCTCATCTCTTAGAAAAAGGTTATCGTGTTTCTGTAGAACATAGAGATATGATGAAAAATAATGTAGAAGAAGATTATAATCCTCATGAAATTAAAACACTTGGTAACTAGATAGGGGTTCTTATGTTGCGAAAAAGATGGTTTCGGTGGCTTATTCCGGGCCTAAATATAAAACGTTGGCTTGCCCTGTTTAGTTGTGGTGTAGGTCTTTTGATTATCGGCATTTCCTTGATGTTTAACTATCAATGGCTTGCTGTTCTTGAAGATATTGTATTGGCCTTTTCTTATAATATGACAGGCTTTTACAATTATAATGTGCTCATTGCTGTGGGTGCAGTTATATTATCGATTGGCGCTATTTTAATGCTAATTGGTACGAGTAAGGTTATTAAAACTATTATTCGTGCTGTATTACCTAATCCTGATAGCAAGGTTTCGGATATTATCTTCCAAAATATACGCCTCGATAAAGGTCCTAAAATTGTTGTTATCGGTGGTGGTACAGGTCTTTCTAACTTATTGCGTGGGTTAAAAACACACACATCTAATTTGTCTGCTATTGTTACAGTAGCCGACGATGGTGGTTCATCGGGCCGTCTCCGTGAAGACTTTAAAATGATTGCCCCTGGTGATTTGCGAAACTGCTTGGTCGCATTAGCAGAACAAGAAGGGGTTATGGAAAATCTTTTCCGCTATCGTTTTGAAGGGAAAAATGAGCTATCTGGTCATAGTTTTGGCAATCTCTTTATTACCGCTCTTGCTCAAGTATATGATGGCGATGTGGAGGAAGCACTTGAAGCGGCTAGTAAATTATTACGTGTCCGCGGTCGTGTAATTCCTTCATCTACCGAGTTTATTAAATTGGTAGCAGAGATGACAGATGGTACTATTGTAGAAGGTGAAAGCAATATTCCAAACGCGGGTAAAACTATTCGTCATATGTATAGCGAACCTGCGCAACCAAAGCCGGAAGGTGCTGCGTTACGTGCTATCGATGAAGCAGATGTTATCATTTTCGGACCTGGTAGCTTATATACAAGTATTATTCCAAACTTGTTAACTGACAAAATTGCATCTCATATTTGTGCTAGTAAGGCAAATAAAATTTATATTGCTAATGTTATGACTCAACCTGGAGAAACTTCAGGTTATACACTTAGTGATCACGTGGAGGCTCTTATCGCTCATGGTGGGGAAGGTATTGTAGATACCGTGCTTGCTAATGATGGGCCACTACCAATTCAAATGGTAGAACAATATAGTGCTGTAGGTTCAGAGCCTGTAGCATTAGATACTAAGAAACTACAAGCTAAAGGGATTCGCACGATTCGCGCTACCTTAATTAGTCCGAAAAAGCCAGCTGTTCACGATCCAGAACGGTTGGGTAAAGTAATTATGGATATTGTTCATGCCATGCAATCGGATACTGAACCACATATCTTAGAATATTATCTACAACGAGATGATCATTAATTAGAAGGGATACCTATGTCATTTGCTGAAGATGTAAAAAATGAATTATGCCAATATGAATCCTCTAGTGATGCAGATGTGGCCATGAAAATTGAAGCGTCTTGCTTATTGCGCATGGGTGGATCTATCATTCTGGGTATGAAGGGTGCTGTTGGTATTAGATTAGCTACTGCAAACAATGCAGTAGCTCGTCGCTTGTTAGGTATATTAAAAAAGCAATATGAGTTACCTACCAATGTATTAGTACGACAAGGGCTAAACTTGCGTAAGAAAAATATGTACACTTTATCAGTGGAGCCATCTCTAGAAGGGCGACAGGCTCTAGAAGATCTTGCTTTATGGCCTGTAACTGAACAGATTCCTCGCAGTTGGCTTAAATCTATGGAGGCAAGACGTGCTTTTTTACGTGGCGCTTTTTTAGGTGGTGGCTCTGTTAATAAGCCACAAAGTGATTATCATCTTGAGTTTATGACCGGCAATGAGAATTTTGCAAAAGAAATTATTCACGTATTGCGGCTCTTTCACATTCATGCAGGCTTAACAGAGCGAAAGGAAGAGTATGTGGTATACCTTAAAGAAGGTGATGCAGTAACGAACTGTTTGCAAATCATGGGTGCTCAATCAGCCTTGATGGAGTTTGAAAACGTGCGCATTATGAAGACTGTGCGAAATCAAATTAATCGGCAAGTAAACTGTGAAACTGCCAATTTGCAAAAGGTTGTAGATGCTGCAGTGCGTCAAGTAAAGGCTATAAGAATTATTGATAGAGAAATTGGTATTGATGCACTGCCTGAAAAGTTGCGGATTGTAGCCAAATTGAGATGGGACAATCCAGAAGCGAGTTTAAAAGAGTTAGAAGAATTAATGGATGGTGAATTATCTAAGTCGGGTATTGGTCATCGGTTAAAGAAAATTGAAGCATTAGCACTTACGTATGACCCTATGGGGCTTGAAGAAATATAGAGGGATTAATATATGTTTTCTTATAAATCAAAATATTGTGTAGCTGCGGCTGTGGCTGCTATGGCTGCTCTTACAGGCCATGTAGAGGCTCGTGATATAGATTTACAATCAATTGGATATTTTCAGTTTTCTCCGTTGCCACCAAGTTTAGTGTCCCAAACGGATACATTGCTACTATCAGATAGCCCTGAATATGTAGGACCAGTAGGTGGTACGCTTAGTGCAGGTACAATTAATGGAAATGGTCGTATCTATTTTTACCATGTAAATGAAATGGATCAGCCTCATAAGATTGCTATCG
>URQX01000095.1 GCA_900550175.1 uncultured Veillonella sp. | reverse complement strand
CTTCACAAGGTAGCCTCTGGTGGTGAATTAGCTCGTATTGCGCTAGCCTTCAAATCTGTCTTCCGTACTGATACGTTCAAAACAATGGTATTTGATGAAATTGATGTTGGTATTAGTGGAGATATAGCTTTAAAAGTTGCTGAGAAAATTCTACATCTATCTAAGACAAATCAAGTATTCTGTATCACTCATTTACCTCAAACAGCAAGTATTGCAAAACAACATTATCACTTATCTAAAATAGAGCAAGATGACCGTACAGTTTCAACATTATCTGTACTTAATGAGGATGAACGAGTTACGCAAATCGCTTCAATGATGTCTGGTCGAGGTATGTCGTCAACAGCATTAGCAGCAGCTAAAGAACTAATTGCCCATTTTAATTGACTAAAATCGCATAATTACTTATACTAATAGTATTAAGTGAATATGTTGATAGAGGTGCGAGTATAAATAGTAATCATGAGGAGTAGGCATGCATTGATCCATGATAAAAGGGATGCTTGCCGAAGTTCGGTGATTGCGACTCATCGTTCTGGTTGTCTATTTAATAAATGGACGACTGTCATCAATTTGAATTGGTGGAGTGCTATCATTGAGCTTTTAGTAACAGTTATAAGCTATATAAACTATAAGGCCAGTGGATGCATCCACTGGCTTTTTTGGAGGTATATATGATTCAAGTAATGGTAAATGGCGCTGGCGGTAAAATGGGCCGCGAAGTAGTCAAAGCAGTACATAATGATCCTGAGTTAACATTAGCAGGCGGTATCGATCCTACTAAGGCAGGTCAAGATGTAGGCACCGTAGCGGGTATCGAACAATTAGGAATTACAATGAATGCCTCCATCGATGAGGTTCTAGATACTAATAAACCTGATGTAATTGTAGATTTTACAAATCCTGCTGTTATCTATGAAAATGCGAAAAAGATGCTATCCGCAGGTATTCATGTAGTTATTGGTACTACTGGTTTAACAGCAGAACAACGCGACGAATTAGATGCTATTGGTCGTAAGAATAATGCCAATTGCCTTGTAGCTCCTAATTTCTCTCTTGGAGCAGTTATGATGATGAAGGTTTCTGCTGAATTAGCTCCATATTTCCCTAATGTTGAAATTATTGAGCTTCATCATAACCATAAATATGATGCGCCATCTGGTACATCTATTTTAACAGCAAAATTAATTAACGAAGCTAAACAAGCTGCGAATGCAACTGCAGCAGAAGATTTAACTCGTGAAAGTTTACCAGGTGCTCGTGGTGCTAAGGTTGATGACGTAACTATTCACAGCGTTCGTTTACCTGGTTATGTAGCCCACCAAGAAGTACTATTTGGTGGCTATGATGAAACATTAACAATTCGTCACGATAGTTTAAGCCGTCTTTCCTTTATGCCAGGCGTAGTATTAGCATGTAAAAAAATTAGTGCTAAAACTGGTCTAACATACGGCTTAGAGCATTATTTATAATATAAGAGCAAGGAGATATAGTAATGAAAAAACCTAATGTTGCAATTCTTGGTGCTACTGGTGCAGTAGGAGCTGAATTTATTACACTGATTGAAGAGCGTAATTTCCCATATGAAAATCTTAAATTATTAGCATCTGCTCGTTCTGCAGGTACTGAACTTACAGTGAATGGTAAAACATATGTTGTAGAGGAAGCAAAACCTGAGTCCTTTGAAAATATTGATATCGCTCTATTTGCAGGTGGTTCTATTTCTAAAACATTGGCACCAGAAGCAGCTAAACGAGGCGCTATTGTAATTGATAACTCTAGTGCGTTCCGTATGGATCCTGAAGTACCTCTTGTTGTACCGGAAGTAAATCCAGAAGACATCTTAAAACATAAAGGTATCATTGCTAATCCAAATTGTTCCACTATTATCATGAGCCTTGGCTTAAAACCACTTCATGATATTTCTCCAATTAAACGCATCGTTGTAAGTACATATCAAGCAGTATCTGGTGCTGGTAAAGAAGGTATTGAAGAACTTGAAAACCAAGTAAAACAATATACAGCTGGTGAAGAAATGACTGCAAATTTATTGCCAACAGGTTCTGCACCTAAACATTATCCTGTAGCATTTAACCTATTGCCACAAATTGATGTATTCTTGGACAATGATTATACAAAAGAAGAAATGAAAATGGTCCATGAGACACAAAAAATTCTTCATGATGACACAATTCAAGTAGTACCAACTACTGTACGTGTTCCAGTATATCGTTCCCACTCTGAATCTGTTTTAGTAGAAACAGAAGAACCAGTTTCTGTAGAAGCTTTCAAAGCAGCATGTGAAAAATTCCCTGGTTTACAAGTAAAAGATAATCCTGCTGAGCAAATTTATCCAATGCCGTTATATACATCTAATCAAAACGACTGTGAAATCGGTCGTATTCGTAAAGACTTATATAACGACAAAGGTATGAATTTCTGGATTGTTGGGGACCAAATTCGTAAAGGTGCAGCACTTAATGCGTTGCAAATTGCTGAGTACTTGGTAGAAAAACAAGCATTTTAATCTATCAAGGGGAGGACAGATATGAAAACCTTTGGTCGAGTATTAACGGCTATGATTACATCATTTAATAATGATGGATCCCTTAACATAGATAATTGTGTAGCTATTGCTCATCATTTATTGGATAATGGATCTGATGGACTTGTTGTATGCGGTACAACAGGAGAAAATCCATCCATGTCTAAAGAGGATAAATTAGCATTATTTACAACTATTGCTAAAGAGTGTGGTCATAAAGGTTCTATTATTGCTAATGTAGGTTCAAATGACACAAAATCCTCTGTTGAATTTGTAAAAGAAGTATCTAAAATTGATGGAATTGATGGTTTATTAGTTGTAGTACCTTACTACAATAAACCAAATCAACAAGGACAATACTTACACTTTAAAGCTATTGCAGAGGCTACCACACTTCCAATCATGGTATATAATGTACCAAGCCGTGTGGGAACAGGTATATTCCCTACAACACTAGCGCAATTACACAGTGAATATCCACATGTATGCGCTATTAAAGAAGCAAGTGGAAATCTTATGATTGCCTCTGAAATCAAACGCTTAATACCAGGAGACGATTTCATGGTATACAGCGGTGATGATGGACTTACATTACCAATGTTATCTGTTGGTGCATGTGGTGTAGTATCCGTAGTATCACATGTGGCAGGAAAAGATATGAATTCAATGATACAAGCCTACGAATCTGGTCATAATCACGAAGCACTTCGTATTCATCAAAGCTTAGCAGATATTATAAAAGCTATGTTTATTACTACAAATCCTATTCCTGTTAAATATGCAGCTCGTAAAATAGGTTTACCTGCTGGTGTATTTAATTTGCCAATGTGTGATCCTAGTGCTGATGAAGCAGCATATATTGATAGAGCTTTAGCAGAATACGTAAAATAACATATACAGAAAAAAACAGTAGCTATCATAAGTAGCTACTGTTTTTATTTTACAAGTAGGAATCATAATATGCATTCATATAGGATTACTAAAATGATGTAATTTTTATAATATGTAAGGCTTTATTTATGATATAATCTCTCTGGAGATAGTATTTTTAACTATACTCTAGTCTACTGTTAATTCATGATAAACAACAATTTGTGATATTTCGAATCGACCATAAGGCGATTACTTTAAAACACAAGGAGTTTAACATGGAACTAACAATGTTAAAAGGTAAAATTCACAGAGCTACTGTGACACAAGCAGAACTTGATTATGTAGGGAGCATTACTATTGATACAGATCTATTGAATGCATCAGGAATACGAGAATATGAACAAGTTCAAATTGTAAATATTAATAATGGTGCACGATTTAGCACATATACTATAGCTGGAGAAGCCGGCAGTGGGGTTATATGTTTAAATGGAGCTGCTGCACGGCATGTACAAGTACATGATAAAATTATAATCATGTGTTATGCCCAGCTTAATGAAACTGAAGTTGAGAGTCATAAGCCTCTCGTTGTATTTGTAGATACAAACAATAAGATAAGTCATATAAAAAACTATGAGAAACATGGTTTATTAGTTGATCAAAATTAATTGTTATTGATCGAATTACAGTAGACTGTATAGGACTATCTTCGTATTTACAATAAACGGAGGAATCATTATGGAACATGTACTTACAATTGAAAATGTACGCAATACGATTAGTAATTGGAAAAAAGAAGGGTATTCGATTGGTTATGTACCAACTATGGGGTTTTTACACGACGGACATGCCTCTTTAATAGATCAAGCTAGAAAGAATAATGATAAGGTAATTGTCTCTATTTTCGTGAATCCCATTCAATTTGGAGAAAATGAAGACTTAAGCACCTATCCACGCGATATTAATAACGATAAAAAATTGTGTGAATCACATGGCGTTGACCTCATATTTACACCCACACCAGAGGAAATGTATCAAGATAAAAAGGCCTTCGTAGATATTGTTGATTTATCTAATACATTATGTGGACTTCGTAGACCAGTTCACTTTAAAGGTGTTTGTACTGTTGTAGCTAAATTCTTTAATATTATACAGCCTACCAATGCATATTTTGGTGAAAAGGATGCACAACAATTAGCTATTATACGTAAAATGGTTTTTGATTTAAATTTCCATGTAAATATTATTGGTGTTCCTATTGTGCGTGAGCAAGATGGATTAGCAAAATCCTCTCGTAATACATATTTATCTAGTGACGAACGTAAAGCAGCAACTATATTATATAAATCGATTCAAAAAGGTAAATCCTCTATTGAACCAGGTTGTTCTGCGGATAGCATTATTAATACTATGACAGAAATTATACAGTCAGAGCCTCTTGCTACAATTGACTATATTTCAATTGTAGATGCTAATTCTATGCAACCTGTTCAAAAGGTTATTTCACCAGTTCTAGTTGCTATGGCAGTATATATTGGGTCTACACGACTTATAGATAACTTCTCCTATGATCCAAATTAGGAGGGAGAAGTTATGAAGAATCTAATAATACTAAATCAGTTGATATCTAAAAACTTAATGATATTAATCATAGGCTTTTCTTGTGTTGCTTATATAGTGCCTTCCTACTTTTCTTGGGCCATAGCCTATACACCATTTTTACTTGGCATCGCTATGTTTGGTATGGGGCTAACTATTAAATTTGAAGATTTGTGTAGTATTCTCCGGTATCCAAAGGATATATGTATAGGTGTACTTGCTCAATATACTATAATGCCTTTATTAGCCTGGGGAATTTGCCATATTTTCAATTTACCTCCTGACTTAGCAATCGGTGTTATATTAGTTGGTTGTTGCCCAGGTGGAACCGCCAGTAATGTCATAACATACATTGCTAAAGGTGATGTTCCACTTTCAGTAGGGATGACAATTACGTCAACATTAATAGCCCCTATTGTAACGCCTTTACTAATCCTATATATTGGAGGTACATGGGTAAATGTTGCATTACTACCGATGATAATAACTATGATAAAAGTGATTATAGTTCCCATCTTATTAGGTGCAATTATCCAATATGTATTTAAGTCACGAATTAATACATTAACGGGTATAAGTCCTATTGTTTCTATGATTGCTATAATATTATTAATAGCGGCCATTATTGCTGTTAATAGAGATAAACTTTTAATTTCTGGCTTAGAAACACTAATAGTTGTTGGTATACATAATATACTCGGCATGCTGTTAGGATTAGGTGTAGGGTATATACTTAAATTAAGATATGATAAAACTACAGCATTAGCGATAGAGGTTGGGATGCAAAATAGTGGGTTAGCAGTTACATTAGCAGCAACAAATTTTGCATTAAATCCTTTAGCAACACTAGTAGGAGCTATCTTTAGTGTATGGCATAATATTTCTGGTGCTATATTTGCAACACTACGCAGAAAAAATAGTTATAATAAAATATAAAGTATATAATAACAAAAAAACGGCTACAATTTGATATGTACCCCCTTTACTGGACAACCAGTAAAGGGGGTATTTTCATGAGATAT
>URQX01000094.1 GCA_900550175.1 uncultured Veillonella sp. | reverse complement strand
ATATTTGCCATATAAAGCACCTCCTTATGTAATACATTGTATTACATAAGGAGGCCTTAGTCCATATCTTAAAATCAGTGCAATGTCATTTTAATAAAATTTTATATTTTAGGGACTAGAGAATAAAAATGATTTATGAATACATAATACTATATATTTCATTACTCAAATTAAGCATACAAAAAAGGCACACCACCCTTCTCTCGTCTCTCAGTGGCATGCCTTTTTATGTATATAGTTACTCTCGAACTATATCGTATGTCAGTCTGGCTAAACTCTCTCACAGTCCCTTTAATGACACGCCAGTATGTCACCTATAATATACAATTATAAACTGATTTTGTCAATATTTTATAAATAATTTATCTGTATAAGAATTATTAACATATTCATAAAAGTTACTGTTAGCCACAAAAAGCTAAATAATCCTTAGTTAAAATATCTCTTGGATTAGAGAATATTTGCTCTGTAGCCCCCCATTCTACAACTCGGCCTTCATTCATAAATACGGTGTAGTCTGCAATACGTCGAGCTTGTTGTAAATTATGAGTAACAATGACAATCGTTTGTTTTGCTTTTAGCTCTGTCAGTAATGATTCAATATGCAAACTATTCTTTATATCAAGAGCAGAACATGGCTCATCAAAGAGCATTACTCGGGGATCTACAGTCAAGCTTCGTGCAATACACAAACGCTGTTGCTGACCTCCTGACAAAGAACTTGCTAAACGTTTCATATCACTATTGATTTCGCTATATAATCCTGCCTGCTCTAAGCATTGTATAGCTTTAGCCTTTCTGTCTATAACAGATATCTCTTTATAATAATTTAGGGCAAATAACATATTATCTTCAATAGTGCCAGGAAATACGGTTGGTTGTTGGCCGATAAGACCGATTTGGCGACGACGTAATTGGGGATTCATTGAATCTATAGATAGTCCATTGTAAACAATCTGTCCATTGCTGACTTTTTTCGGTGCCTGTAAGCTACCGTTAAGTGTAGCTAGCAATGTACTTTTACCACAGCCGGACGGCCCAATCACAGCTGTAATAGCATGTTCTGTAATAGGCAAGGTTATGTGTTGCAAAATAGGATGCTCATCAATGGACACCTCTATATTTTGAATATCTAATATGATGCTCATCAAGACCGCCCTCCTATCCAGCGACAAATAATATTAATACAAAGTAATATAACCATCAACACGAAGGCTGTGGCATAGGCCAAATCTACTGAATAGCCTTCGTTAACCAAAATGTACAGATGATATGGCAAGGCCATAAATGGATCTGTTATATTCGGTATGGACCGCGTATATAATACGGCGCCAGTGTACATTATCGGTGCGGTGGCCCCCATCGCATAGGCGGCCCCAAGGGCTATAGCGCTTAATCCGTCTCGCATAGCACTAGGGATGACCATATGCATCCATATATAACTCGATGAAAGCCCCATATTGAGAGCCGCCTCATACGTTTCACGAGGAAACTCGTGGAATACTTTCACAAGGCGCAAGGTAATAAAAGGTATAACCATTACCGTCAACGTAATCGACGCAGATAATAAGCTTTTATCGATACCTAAATATAAAATCAGTACACTATAACCGAACAAGCCAATCAATACAGATGGTAATCCGGACATACAGCGTAGAGTGAATAAAAAGCATTCTGATTTCCAACGAGAAATATTGCCATATACCATGTAAAGAGCACAAGGAATACTTACAATAGCCGCCATAGAAGCTGTTAATAGGCCCTCTAAAATACTGCCGATTATGGCAGGGAATATGCCCCCTTCTACACCGAGAGGCATACCCGCTGGGTAGAGCCAGAGGAAATCAACAGTGATTAACGGTCCACCATGATACACAATGTAGGCACAAGCAGCGATGAGTATTGCCATAACTAGGATTAGACTGCCATAAGCCCAAGTAGCTAACGCAAGATTAGATAACTTCATGATGACCGTCCTTTCTAGTTTTCCAAGAATACATATAGACTAGAACATTAGTCAGCATCAAAATGATTAGCAATACTAAAGCTGCTACATATAAACCGCTATAATGCAAGCTATTATACTCTACACTACCCATTTCAAGCGCAATGAGAGATGGAATCGGCTCAGCCTTACCCAGCAAATTAGGCAAGATTGGCGCATTACCGACAACCATCATAACGGCCATGGTCTCTCCCATAGCACGGGAGAAGGCTAGCACAGAACTAAGAATGATCGAACCTTTAGCACTAGGTAATATGATAGTTTTCATGGTATGCCACGGTGATATACCTAGGCCTAACGCCGTTTCTTCATAACGTCGACGATAGGTTTCGATGGATTCCGTACAGTGAGTCACAATATAGGGCAAAATCATAAAGGCTAATACGAGACTAGCCGATAAAATAGACTCACCAGTAGACAAAGAAAACATCGATTGAATGGCCGGAACCACTACGGCAAGACCGATAAAACCAACAATAACAGAAGGTATACCGGCAATCATATCTATAGTGGATAAGCAAAATTGACGAATACGTGGCGATACGCCTAGACTCAAACCTACAGAGGTACCAATCCCCAAGGGCAACGCCCATATCAAAGATAACAGCGATACATAGAGGCTCGCAGAAATAATATAAGCTAGACCTAATACAGGGCTCTGTGCCATAGGCTTCCAGACTGTACCAGTTACAATATCCGTCCAAGACATATGTATCAAAGCAGGCCACGCCTCTATCGCCATATAAAGCACAAGCCCTATATATAAGACGAGAATAGATACCGCCATAATCGGTACTATGCCAGATGTAAAACGATCTGATAAATGCATAGTCTCTCCTTTCATAAGAAAAAAGCAAGGCCGCAGCCTTGCTTTTATTCTATCTGATTAGTTTACAGGAACAAAGCCCATTTTATGAATAACTTTACGTCCTTCTTCAGACTTCAAATATTTTGTGAAAGCGTCTGCTGCACCGCCCATATTACCTTTACCTACGATAAGAAGTGGACGTTGAATCATGTAGGAACCATCAGTAATCGTTTCGTCTGTTGGAGCTACACCATTAACTTTGAAGGCAACGATTTGGCCTTTATTTTGACCTAACATACCATACGATGCGTAACCGATAGCATATTTATTTTCTTTAACTTTTGTTACAAGAGCACCCATGGATGGAGCTTGGATTGCATCTTTAGTTACCTCTACAGAACCCATGATTTTTTGTTGGAATACTTCATGAGCACCGCCACCAAGATCGCGCGTTACTACGATAATCTCTTGATTTGGCAAGGAAGGATCAACTTGATTCCATGTTTTGTACTCTCCAGAGAAGATTTTAATGATTTCTTCTTTAGTAAGATTATCTTTTATAGCATATAAAGGGTTTTCAGGATTTACGGCAATTGTTAAGGCATCAATACCTACTTTAATTTCATTGTAATCTTTGATTTTTGCTTTTTCGCTGTCTTTTACTTCCCGTGCAACTAAACCGAAGTCCGCAGTGCCATCGATAACCGCTTTAATCCCAGTGCCAGAACCACCAGACGATACATAGATAGTAATATCTTTATCTGGCAAAGAGCTATCTGCATGACTCCAAGTTTTATTCTTTTCTGTAAAATCTGTAGCAATCTTAGAAATAACCGGTGCCAATGTGGAGGAACCATTATATGTCAATTGAGTAGATTGGGAACTTTGATTAGAACCACAACCTACAGTAATAAGCATGGCTGCACCAACACAAGCAGCGAGTATAGCACGTTTAGTAAAACCTTTCATATACAATCTCCTTAAAATAATAATAACTAAGAACAATTCAGCATTAGTATAATTATACCAAAATATAAATCGTCATTACAATAAATTTCAAAGCCTATAGAATGCAGTGTTTCTACCACATGTTACTATATCCTAAGCCTATTATATACATATAAATAACATTTTTCTGTAAAATAATCATATATCAATTAATTTTATAATTCTAACGCTTAATTTAGTAGCATTAATCATTTACATAAATCGTCTATAAATGGTAGTATAAGCAGTGCACTAGAATTTGGTTATTATGAAAGAAAGGTAATAACTATGTTTTCATTTCTACAACCAAAAGAGGCAAAACCATCGGTTCCACAGAATATGATTATGAATTTATATTACAAATATAGATTTCAATCTCTAGCCGGTGTATTTATTGGTTACGCTGCGTACTATATCGTTCGTAACAACTTTGCCTTATCAACTCATTTTTTATCAGATATCTTACACATGAGCAAAACGGAAATCGGTTTGCTATCTAGTGGTATGCTTATCGCCTACGGTCTAAGTAAAGGCTTCATGAGTAGTCTTGCTGACAAAGCAAGCCCTGCAAAATTTATGGCTTTCGGTCTTATTTGCTGTGCAATTATCAATATCTTTATGAGCTTTGCCGACAGTCTCGCTTTCTTCTTAGTATTAGTAGTTCTTAATGGTTTCTTCCAAGGCTTTGGTGTAGGCCCATCCTTCATCACACTTGCTAAATGGTATCCAAAACAAGAACGTGGTCGCTTTGGGGCAATTTGGAATATCTCCCATAATCTTGGTGGCGGTATCGTAGCACCAATCGTAGCTGCTGCGTTATACTTCACCACTACTGATCACTGGCAATTAGGCAGCTATGGTATTCCTGCAATTATTGCGATTGTAGTAGCTCTTATTATTTGCTTCTTGATTAAAGAAAGTCCAGAACGAGAAGGCTTACCACCAACTAGTGAAATCATTGCCGATACATCTCATAAAGCACATAGAAGTGCAGAAGCACCTCACCTAAGCACAAGACAAATCTTTGTACAATATGTACTAAAAAATAAAAATGCTTGGTATGTATCTCTAGTTGATACATTCGTTTATATGATTCGTTTCGGTATGCTTACATGGTTGCCTATTTACTTATTACAAGTGAAAGGCTTCTCTAAAGCGGAAATGTCTATTGCCTTCTTATTCTTCGAATGGGCAGCAATTCCTTCTACAATTTTTGCTGGTTATATTTCCGATAAATTCTTTAAAGGTTATCGTATGCCTCCAGCAATCATTGCAGTAAGTATTATCTTCTTCTGTATCTTTGGCTATTGGCAAAGTGAATCCCTCTTATGGGTTACATTCTTTGCTGCTATTGTAGGTTGCCTAATCTACATTCCTCAATTCTTAGCATCTGTACAAACTATGGATATTGTACCTCCATTCGCTGTAGGCTCTGCTGTTGGCCTTCGTGGCTTTATGAGTTACATCGTAGGTGCCAACCTTGGTACAACACTATTCGGTGTGTTGGCAGATAAATTTGGCTGGAATGCAGGTTTCTATCTCTTATTGGTAGCATGTGTTCTTTGTATTACATTCTGTGTACTTGCCCACTTTGGTGCAAAAGAATTGGATGCTAAAGAAGCAGAACTCGAACAACTTCAACCAGCTGAAGCTAACAACTAAATTCTAGAGCAAACAAAAAGGTAGTAACAAGAAATTGTTACTACCTTTTATTGTTTAGTAAATTTGCCAAAAACCAAATAATTGGACCTATGAACCTCATTTTCTGAACGGTATCCATTTTATCTAGAATAGGCTTAGTTAATTCTACATTCTTTTCAAGAGATACATATTTTTTCTCAATATAAACACCTTTTGAATACTCTACCGTATGAGCCCCTTTCTCAATAGTAAGTACATGTGTACCATTATCATCTTCATACTCTTCATAACGAGAGACAGCAGCAATATCTATATCTATATCCCCTCTTGTACCTATTGCCATCTGATAACCTCGATGTACTAAATTCATATCAGATGGTATCACTTTGCCACATAGCTTTGTAAACTGATATACACCAGGTTTTTTATTCCAACAGATCCAAAATTCACCATTATTCTTATGCTTAACTAGCTTATACTTATACCAAATTCTCCTATGAGTATCAATGTAACGAATTTTGCCTAGAATCGTATATAACTCATTTCGGATACGCAATGTATCACCATAGTTAAATTTCATAAAACACTCTCATTCCCAAAACAATATATATTATTAATTACTATGATTGTACA
>URQX01000093.1 GCA_900550175.1 uncultured Veillonella sp. | reverse complement strand
CTACCTCTTTCATTTCTACCATGAACGTACTTTGACCAGTAGAAATATCATCACTTGCACCTACGCGCGTAAAGATACGATCTACAGGTGAAATAGATGCTTCACGAGCAGGAATGAAAGAACCAATTTGAGCCATAATCATTAAAATAGCCGCTTGACGCATGTACGTTGATTTACCCGCCATGTTAGGTCCTGTAATAAGTAAGAACTCCTCATCATCATGATTTAAAACGATATCATTCGGTACAAACACCTCACGTTTTAAGAATTTTTCAATAACAGGATGACGTCCATCACGAATATTAATTTGTCCATTCATTACAATGGTAGGACAAATATAATTCTCTTCATATCCTACCAGTGCTAAGGAACCTAATACATCAAGCTCGGCAAGAGCACGAGCTGTTTCTTGTACATCTTTTATAACGAGCTTAATATCATTTCGTAATTGTTGATATAGTTCATGTTCTAAAGCAATTATCTTGTCTTTAGCGCTAAGAATTTTGATTTCAAACTCTTTTAATTCCGGTGTAATATAACGCTCTGCATTAGCTAAGGTTTGTTTGCGAATGAAGTAATCCGGTACTTGCTCAGATTTACTGTGAGATACTTCAAAATAGTAACCAAACACCTTATTATAGCCAGTTTTAATCTTAGATAAACCTGTAGCTTCTTTGATGTCAGCTTCCATCTTAGCCAGCCATTGTTCACTATTTGTAGCCAATGAACGTAGTTCATCTAAATCCGGATTAAAACCATCTTTAATAACTCGTCCTTCCTTTAATGTCAGTGCTGGCTGATCAGCAATAGCACGACATAATAAGTCATATATATCTTTATGATCTTGAATACGATCATTAATGGAAGTTAATGATAAACTGGCACATGTACTTAATACATTTTTAATATCTGGTAAAACAGCTAACGACTCACGAAGTGCTGTTAAATCACGTGGTGATACAGAACCAGTTTCTACACGTCCTACAATACGCTCAAAATCATAAATACAGTCCAGTAAGCTACGGATATGGGAACGTTCTGCACCACGTGTAATCAGTTCTGCTACAGCGGCTTGTCTACGCTGAATTTGATTAACATCCGTCAATGGACTTTCGAGCCATTGTTTTAAAAGACGAGCCCCCATTGGTGTCAATGTACGATCAAGTACATCAAGTAATGTCCCTTTTTGCCCACCATCTCGTAAGTTATGAGTAATCTCTAAATGACGTAAAGAAGACGTATCTAAAATCAAGCGATTACCTACACTCAATTGATGAACATAGTTAATGTGAGAAATTTCCGACTTAATAATATCCTCTAAATATAAGAGCATATAGCCTAATGCTTCCCATACATCCTCTTCCATGAGTCCTAGATCACCAAAATGAGTAACCGCTTTTTCCGCTACTTCACGTTGTGTGTGATATGTACTAAATGGAGATAATACAATATTACTGAATTGATTATCCATAAAGTCTTTTATATCTTGTGGTAGTACGGTTCCCTCAGGCAATATGATTTCACTTGGACGATACATGCTGAGTGCATCAAACATATCACTTCGTTTTTCACAATCAGTAATACGATGCCAAATAACTTCTCCTGTAGATACATCAGAAAATACGAGTATCCATGCATCTTTTACCATATAAAATAACGATAAAAAGTTATTTGACCGTGCATCATTGCCATTTTCAGTCATTACAGTCCCTGGTGTAATGACCTTAATAACGTCGCGTTTAACGATGCCTTTAACTGCTTTAGGATCTTCTAATTGTTCACAAATAGCAACCTTATAACCTTTTTTTACCAATGTTTCTATATAGCTTTCAGCAGCATGAAAAGGAACGCCACACATCGGTGTGCGTTCCTCATCTCCTGTTGGGCGACCGGTTAAGGTTATATTAAGTTCACGAGATGCAATTAAAGCATCATCATTAAATAATTCATAAAAGTCACCTAAACGAAAGAACAGTAATTCTTCAGAATATCTAGATTTAATATCTAAATACTGCTCCATCATAGGTGTTTGCTTTTTTGCCATACTTACCCCTTTTGTATTGTACCGTAGCAAACCCAAGTTTGTGCTTTATCAATATAAGCTGGTACGGTTTCGCCAATTGATAAAGAGTCGTCTTTCGGGAATAATACCATTTTATTTCCTGATGTGCGACCAAACCACATATCTTCATCACGAGGACTTGGCCCCTCTACAATAATATCAAACACTTGCCCTTCCATAGGTTTATTTAATTCATAAGAGATTTCATTTTGCAGATCCATCAATGTTTGTAAACGTACGCGTTTAACCTCTTCTGGTACTTGATCATCCATAGTCGCTGCTGGCGTTCCAGAACGTTTGGAATAAATAAAGGTATACGCCATATCATAACGTACATCTTTTAATAATTGTAGTGTAGCTTGGAAATCTTCCTCTGTTTCACCCGGGAAACCTACGATAATATCTGTAGTAACTACTACATCTTTAATTTTCTCACGACAGTAAGAGAGTAATTCTTTATAATGCTCCACCGTATAATGACGGTTCATTTTCTTCAAAATACGGTCTGAACCGGATTGAATTGGTAAATGTAAATGAGTAACGATATTAGAGGAACGACCAAGTGCATCTATCATTGATTTAGTCATATCTTGAGGGTGACTAGTCATATACCGAATACGTTCAATTCCTGGAATACCATCAAGGGCATCAACTAATGTACCAAAATCAGTACCATCTTTGAAATCTAACCCATAGGAGTTTACATTTTGCCCTAACAACGTGATTTCTTTAAACCCTTTTGCACCTAATTCAGTTACCTCTTTTACAATGGCCTCTACAGGGCGGCTAATCTCTCTACCGCGAACATGAGGAACGATACAATAGGTACAGAACTTATTGCAACCATTCATAATAGGTACCCATGCATAAAAGGTACCATTTGGTTTTGCTTCCAATTCAGGCAACACAGAATTATCCATATCAACATTGATTTGGTGAGTATGTCCTCGTTGAACCTCTTCAATCATTTCATTAATATGTTGAATATTATGAGTGCCTAACACAATATCAATATGTGGAGCGCGTTTGAACATTTCCGCTTGATTCTTCTGAGCCATACATCCTGTAACAGCGAGAATCAAATTTTTATTTTTTCTCTTAAGTCTCATTAGTTCACCTATGCGACCATAGACCTTTGTTTCTGCATTCTCACGCACTGCACAAGTATTTAATAAAATTAAATCTGCAGTTTCTACGTCCTCTGTAGGCGTATAGCCTACGGATTCTAACTGATGCGATAAGCGCTCAGAATCAGCAGTATTCATTTGGCAACCATAGGTGTAAATATAATAAGACTTCATTCTAACTCCTATACTTTAACAATCTTACGTTTTGTTTCTATAATATTCTTAACTTTTATGGACATTCGTTCAATAGACATGCCTGTAATATACTCAATTTCATTACGAACAGACTTTTGCACCTGTTGCATTAATGGTTTAACAGGATAACCATGTTCAATAACAACAGCCATATCTACAACTAAACCATTTTGGCCTTTATCACTTTTTTTGAATGAAATAACACTTGATTCATCAACACCAACAACTTTTTTTAATCCATTGCGAATCAATTTAATAATTACATCATCATCAAAGGTGAGTCGTCCATAATAGCTGAAAGCAGGACGAACTACAGACCGTTCAAAACCTTCTGATCCAATTTGCCCCAATGTGTCTTGGTCTTGTTTTTTTAATGTACGTCGGCGCCACATAGTTTTGATTGGATCAATCAAATAGCCTCTAAAGTGAGGTTTTAATTCCATTGTTGGAACTGGAATAATATGTTTACCCTCTTTTAGACGTGCATGCTGTGCTTTTTCAATTTCTTTAGGTGTAGCTACATCTTCAATACGAATATATCGATCAGGATCTTGCAAGCCTAGTGCCTTCGTAATCTTCTTAACCATGTTATCGGATGTACCAATAATCATAAGCTTATTAGGATTGATTTTATCCAATTGCTCGCGCACTGATTTTACTTGTACTTCATCTTGGAAAATGGCACGACGAACAGCTTTTAATCGACTAGATTCCTTTTTTGCAGAAAAACCAGCTACAATCTTATTTTCATGAATTAAAATACCATCATCGATAATACATTCAATATTATTTTCATGAGCAACTACGAGCGCACGATGGCTTTTACCAGTGCCACTACTACCTACAAATGCAACGACTTCCATAGTCAACCTCATTATTTATAACAAACTAATAAATTCTGATACATCTTCAGCGGATACCAAGAAATCTCCAAATTTATCTGGTGCTTTTCCAGGAATACCATGATAATCAGAACCACCTGTAATAAACAAGTTATGTTCTTTAGCTAATGATTTATATCGTTTCACATCATCAGCGTTATGTTTAGTATGGTAGACCTCCATACCATCAAAATCATAAGCTAACATTTCCACCACATACTCATCACTACTTACCAATTTGGGATGAGCCATAACGGCAAGGCCACCAGCTTTATGAATAATATCAATAATATATGGAACATCAACCTTAACCTTAGGCACATAGCAAGGGCTATCTTTTCGGAGAATACCCTTGAATACATCATTGATATCCTTAGCATAGCCACCATCAATTAATAATTGTCCAATATGTGGGCGCCCATAAGCTTGTGTCTTAGGAAATTTTTTTAGTAGGTCAGCTTTTGATATTAAATATCCAGCATTATTACAACGCTTAATAATCTCATCAATCCGATCTTCTCGTTTCGATTTAAAGTATGTGATGAAATCTCTTAATTCTTGATTTGTTTCATCAAAACGATATCCAAGGATATGAATAGATTTATCTTTATAATCAGCACTAAATTCACAACCATTAATAATTTTAATGGTTTCCGTCGGATCTAATTGTTCTTGAGCGATACGCAATGCTTTAATTCCATCAATTTCATCATGATCAGTCAAAGCCATCATAGATAGATTACATTCTAATGCATGACGTAATAATTCTGCTGGACTTTTTACACCATCAGAATAGATAGAATGCATGTGAAAATCAACAAGCATAGAGCACCTCCTATTACAATTATACTATCTTTTAATTATGACTGATTTAGCTAATTTATTCAAGATGAGATAGAAAAATTGCGACCCTAATGAGTATTCACTAGAATCGCAATTTAATTATAAGTCTTGTAGTAATTCAGTAACCTTAGTTGCTACAGAGTCGATGGCACATGTAATAGCCTCGCCAGACTTACGAATTTGAATTTCTACTTCGTTATTTTCAAGAGTATTTTTACTTACTGTAATGCGAAGTGGATAGCCAATTAAATCAGAATCTTTAAACTTAACGCCAGCACGATCTTTACGATCATCAAGCAATACATCTACACCAGCATCTTGTAATGCAGAATAAATAGTTTGACTTGTAGACATCAATGCTTCGTCTTTAGCATTAATAGGTACGATAACTGCTTCAAATGGAGCAATAGAACGAGGCCAAATAATGCCGTTTTCATCGTGATATTGTTCTATAGCAGCAGCTAGTGTACGAGATACGCCAATACCATAACACCCCATAATCATTGGATTTGGACGACCATTTTGATCTAAGAATGTAGCTTGTAATGCCTCAGAGTATTTTGTACCCAATTTAAATACTTGGCCTACTTCAATACCTTTAGCATGTTCTAGAGCACCGCCGCAAGTTGGGCAAACATCGTCATCTGTAATCAAACGAATCGGTGCGACAATAATATCTTCTACATTAAAGTCACGTTTTGGATTGATGTTAATATAGTGTGCATCTTTCTTATTGGCACCACCGCAAACATTGTAAGTTTCCATAACAGATTCATCTACAACTATGGCAAACTCTTCTGTTTGTTTTAACCCAACTGGACTTATAAAGCCAGCTGTTAAACCTACTTTTTCCAATTCTTCTGGTGTAGCCATTTCAGGTTCTACGGAACCCAATACAGCATGTTGCACTGCTACTTCATTTACTTCATGGTCACCGCGAACAATAGCTAACACAACTTTACCATCAATAGAAAATACTACGGCTTTAATCGTTTTATGTAATGGTAAATTAAGCATTTCTGCAACATCTTCAATAGTACTTGCATTTGGAGTGTCCACAACAGATAACTCTTGAAGTGCTTCTTCATCCTGTTTCATAATACCAGGTTTACCAATTTCTATATTGGCAGCATAGTCACATTTTGTGCAATACACAATATCAGCTTCACCAGCTTCTGCGATTGCCATAAACTCATGTGTGCCACTACCACCGATGGCACCGCTGTCAGCTTCTACAGGACGGAATGTAAGACCACAACGCGTAAAAATACGTGTATATG
>URQX01000092.1 GCA_900550175.1 uncultured Veillonella sp. | reverse complement strand
TTTTGGGTGCTTTTATTATGTCAAACATTTATTTCTGCTAATATGGTATACTAAAAAGTAATATTTTAATATTCTCATGTGCAGAATGATATGTCATTAAAAAGGAGTGTCTACTTACATGGACAGTGATCTGACCTTAGATTTTATAATTATCGTCGTATTAATCATAGCAAACGGCTTATTCTCCATGACGGAGTTAGCCATCGTCAATGCTAAAAAACGTAAACTCGAAGAAATGGCAGAGGCAGGCAACGAGCGTGCTAAAAAAGCCTTTGAATTAGCAGAGAATCCAAATAACATGTTTTCTACTATTCAAATTGGTATTACTCTCGTTGGTATTTTAACTGGTTTGTATTCTGGTGCGACCTTCTCTGGTCCATTAGAAGAAATTTTAGTAGCTAATATTCCAAGTATTGAGCCCTATGCAGCATCCATTAGCTCCTTACTCATCGTTGCTATCATCACCTATTTATCCCTCGTTATTGGCGAGCTCGTACCAAAACGATTAGCTTTAAATAGTCCTGAAAGCATTGCTGTTGTTGTATCTAAACCGATTTACTGGTTATCTGTAGCATTAAAACCTATTGTTAGCTTCCTTGGCGTTTCTACAGAATTCCTCTTAAAATTACTAGGCGTGACTGTGAAAGAAGAGGCTCCTGTTACAGAGTCTGAAATCAACAAGATGCTCACCGAAGGCGTTGCTATGGGTGCGTATGAAGAAGAGGAACCTATCCTCGTAGAAAATATCTTCCACCTAGCAGATATGAATGCTGGCGACATCATGACACCTCGTACACAGCTTAAATGGATCGACCTTAATGGCACAGAGGACGAAATTATGGAAGTTCTCAAAAATGCCAATCATTACCGCATCCCTGTAGGTACCGATTCCTTGGACGAACTAAAGGGTCTCATTACCGTATCTGACGTATTGGTACAAATCATGCAACGTCCTAGCGAACGCTCTATTCATGATATTATTGAATCTTGTTTGAAAGAACCATTACTCATTCCAGAATCCATTACTCTCATGAAATTATTGAATGTACTCCGTACAGAAGGCGTTCACGAAACGATCGTTCTCGACGAATACGGCGGTTTCAGCGGTCTTGTAACCTTACATGACATCATGGAAGAAATCGTAGGTCTTATGCCTTCTGGTGAAGAAGAAATTAAGGAAGAAGAAAATAAGATTGTCGAACGTGAAGACGGTTCCTGGCTTGTAGATGGACTTCTTGACGTAGACGAATTCAAAGAATTCTTCCACATCGCTGAAGAATTACCAGGCGAAGAAAAAGACTTGTACAAAACAATGGGCGGTCTATTAAACGTTCTCTTTGGTCGCATTCCAAAAGAATTAGACAAAGCAAAATGGAATGGCTATACCTTTGAAGTAGTAGATATGGATAACACCCGTATCGATAAGATTCTTGTAACCTATGAAGAACCTATTGTAGTACAAGAAACAGAAGAAAAAGAATAATACCTACTAGCTTGTAGACTTATGAGCATTGTAGATTTATAAAGAGTGAGTTCTCCAGTGGAGGACTCACTTTTTTGTATACCCCCTAGCCGTTTACATATAAATATAGTATTATTAAATTGTATAAAATATATAATTAAATCTAATAGATTTAATAGAACTATTATCTACTATATATCTAATAGCTAAATTTGATATATTCTCATAAAATATATAGTCCTATGAATGCTACCTATATGTAGTTGTGTGTCATAGGGCTTATGTGTGGTATAAAGGAGAGATTCTATGAATCAACGAGTCATAGCAACCATAGGAGCCCTCTTAATAGGGACTGCTATAATCAGTGGTTGCGGATCTGAAAAGCAACCTGAGGATACGAGCCTCAAGGTGCGCACCATTACCATCGGTGAAGAATCTGGTACTACTAGTGCTGGCTATGCAGGCACTATCCATAATAAAACGGAAACAAACTTAGCCTTTCAAATTGGGGGTCGCGTCATCAACAAATTTGTCAATGTCGGTGATGTGGTGCAAGCAGGCCAAGTAATTGCTCAAATCAATGGTTCCGATACATCAGCTCAAGTACAAAATGCTGAGGGTGCTGTGAAAGCTGCTCAATCGGCCTATGAATTAGCAGAAACTAATGCTAAACGATATCACGAACTCTACGCGCAACAAGCGATTAGTAAGTTGCAATTAGACCAAGCAGAAAACCAATTGAATGCCACATCTGCGCAATTACAACAAGCACAGGCCAGCCTCAACTTGAGTAGTAATCAAAATAGCTATACCAATTTAACAGCCCCTGATACAGGTATTATCACTGCTTTCAATATTGAAACAGGCCAAGTCGTAGCAGCCGGTCAAAGCGTTGGTACCTTAGCAGCTGGTCACGACCCAGAAGCGGTCATTGCCCTTCCCGAACAAGAATTGGCCAAGATTCATGTGGGCAGTCCTGCCAATATTACATTTTGGGCTCTACCAGATGTAACCGTGCAAGGTGTGGTGCGAGAAATTTCACCGGTTCCTGACCCTGTAGCAAGAACGTATACCGTAAAAATTGCATTACAAAACCCTCCTAAAGAGGTACAACTAGGCATGACGGTCAATGCAAATCTATCTACCACAGATAGCACCAATATTTCTATTCCATTGACGGCTCTTGTGAAAGACTCTAACGGTAATAATGCAGTGTATATTATACGAGATAAGAAGGCTCATCTCGTTCCTATTAAGACCGGTGAGTTCGGTAAAAACTCCGTCATCGTTACATCTGGTTTAGCTAAGGGCGACATTGTCATCACCGCAGGTACCCAACAATTACAAGAAGGGACGGCGGTTAGTCAATGAAACAATTTAACTTAGCCGAATGGGCCCTCAAACATAAGTCCATTATCTACTACTTCATGGCTGTGCTCCTCACCTTTGGCATCTTCTCATATAACCACATGGGCCGTATGGAAGACCCAGACTTTACAATGCGCACCATGGTGGTCGGCGTTGCTTGGCCGGGGGCTTCCCCACAAGAAATGTCGAATCAGGTAACGGACAAATTAGAAGAAAAACTACGCGACCTACCTGGTGTGGATTATACAAAATCTTTCACAGATGGCAGCAAATCAGTTATTTATATTAATCTGAAAGAAAATCTACCATCTGATAAAATCCGTCCCGCTTGGGAAGAAGCGCGGAACATGATTAACGACGAATGGAAGTCACTACCACAAGGTGTTCAAGGACCGACCATCAACGATAGATTTGATGATGTATACGGCATTATTTACGCCATTAGCGGCGATGAATTCTCCTACGAAGAAAAGCGACAACAAGCAGAAGACTTAAAACGTCAGCTGTTATCTGTTCCAAATGTTAAGAAAATCAGCCTCATTGGGGTTCAACAACAAACCCTTAATGTAACAATTAATAAAGATAAACTGGCATCCTATAAAATCAGTACTCAACAGCTTTTAACGGCTATCAAACAGCAAAGTATGATGGTGCCAGCTGGTATGATTACGACGGATACAAATAATGTATATCTCCGAGTAAACGGTCTATTCGATAGTCCACAAGCCGTACAAGATATGCCAATTCGCATTAATAATCAAACCTTGCGCCTCGGCGACATGGCTGATGTAACCATGTCCTACCAAGATCCTAGTGCTCCTCAATTCTACTATGAAGGCAAGCCAGCTATAGGTATTGCCATCTCCATGGATGCAGGGGCTAACAATGTAGAATTTGGTGAAGCCATCGATAAAAAGCTAGTAGAGTTGAAGAAAACCATACCTGCAGGCCTCGAACTCGATCAAGTATCAAATCAGCCTCATATCGTTAAGGAATCCATTGGTGACTTCTCACAATCCTTATTTGAAGCCATCGCCATCGTATTGCTCGTAAGCTTTGCATCTCTTGGCTTACGTACAGGTGTCGTCGTAGCCCTCACCATTCCAGTCGTTGTATCTACCACATTCATCTTGATGTATGAAAGCGGCATTTATTTACATAAGGTTAGCCTTGGGGCTCTTATCTTATCGCTAGGCCTTCTCGTAGATGATGCCATTATCGTTGTAGAAATGATGAGCGTTAAGCTCGAAGAGGGTTGGGGTCACTTTAGATCTGCTACCTTTGCTTACCAATCAACAGCATTCCCTATGCTATCTGGTACGCTCATTACCTGCGCTGGCTTCTTACCATTAGCACTAGCACAAGGGATGGTAGCAGAGTTTACAAAATCTCTATCCATCGTTGTATTTATGGCTCTCATCCTATCTTGGTTCGCCTCTGTTCTCGTCAGCCCTGTTCTCGGCTATAAAATCATTGAAAACAAGGCTCCAAAACCTGAATCCGAATGGACCAAACGAGACCATATCATGCACAATCTCAGTGTTACATTCTATGACAAGTTTGAAAGACTGTTACATTGGGCTTTAGGTCATCATAAGGTAGTATTACTCATCACCTTAGGTGCCTTTGTGTTGTCTCTACTTTCACTACCACTGATTAAGCAGGAATTTTTCCCATCATCAACGCGTAATGAAATCATCGTATCCATGCAATTTCCTCAAAGTTCATCCATTGAATACACTGCAAATCAAGCAAAAATCATCGATGAACATTTACAAGGTAACGAACACATTTCGACCTTTACATCCTATATAGGACAAGGTTCTCCGCGTTTCGTTCTCACCTTGGAACCTGAATTGCAACGGAATAACTTCTTGCAGTACGTTATCGTTACAAAATCCTTAGAGGATCGAGATAAACTATATGATGAATTAACTTCTTATTTAAATGAAGAATTTCCTTCAGCCCTCGTAAATGCTCAATTTGTACAAATTGGCCCACCATCTAAATATCCAGTGATGCTCCGCGTAGCAGGTCCTGATCAAAAGGTGGTAAAAGACATTGCGAACCAAGTAAAAAGCAAAATGCAAGGTGACAAGGATTTACAGAATATAGCCTTTGACTGGCCAGATACGGAACCAGTAGCTAACGTTCATATCGATCCTAACAAGGCTCGCCTACTCGGCATCGATAGCTATGCTGTATCCTTACACTTGCAAAGTTTATTATCTGGCACTAAATCTGGGGAATACTATGAAGGTAATCAAACAATTCCTGTTACATTCCGTTTAGGAGATAATGAGCAACATAACTTAAGTGCTCTTTCATCCTTACCAATTCAAACAGGCAATGGTTCCTACGTACCGCTTAGCCAAATTGCAACCATCACCATGACACAAGAGGATGGTATCATCTGGCATCGCAACATGATGCCAACTATCAGCATTCACGCCAATGTGAAAGCCGGTGTTTTAGGCAATGCGAAAACAAAAGAGGTTTATAAATCCTTACAAGACATTCGCGATTCCTTGCCTACAGGCTATACCATTGAACTTGATGGAGCCGCTGAAAAGAGCGTCACAGCTGTACAAAATCTAGTAACACCAATGCCAATTATGCTCTTTGTGATTATGACAATCCTCATGTTCCAATTAAAGCGCATTGCTCTCATGATTATGGCTTTGCTCACAGCTCCTCTTGGATTAATCGGTGTCGTATTAGCTCTCAATATTACGAGAACACCATTAGGCTTTATGGCTATTCTAGGTATCATCGCCCTTTCGGGTATGATCATTCGTAACTCCATTATCTTGTTAGACCAAATTGAAATCCACAAAGCAGAAGGACAAAAACCACTTGAAGCGATTATCAACTCCGCTACACTTCGTTTCCGTCCGATCATGCTCACCGCTATCGCAGCGATTTTGGGCATGATTCCTCTTATGGGATCTGTATTCTGGAGCCCACTTGCCATCGCCTTTAGCGGCGGCCTACTAGTGGCAACAATTCTAACACTTATCGTATTACCAGTTATGTATGCAAGCTGGTACAAGATAAAATAAAAAAATCCTCCTAATAAAGTTTTTATGCTTCTATTAGGAGGATTTTTTTGTACAAGCACATATAAAAAATAGCAGGGCTGCCACCCTGCTGTTTTTTCTTAGTCGCATGAATACATTGCAACTTACTTATTTCCCTTGTCAAGATTATATTAACACTTACATCTTTCATAGTCAATTAATTATTAAACTACAACAGCTGTACCATTGCATGTAATCATAAGCATGCCATTTTGTGCACCTACTGTGCTGTATTGGAAGGATACGCCAATAATAGCATTAGCACCCATTTTAGAAGCCCGTTGAGACATTTCATCAAGAGCTGCTTTGCGGGCACTCATCAAAGAATCTTCATAGCTACCGCTACGGCCACCAACGATATCACGAATACCAGACATGAAATCTTTCACAAAGTTACGGCCTTCAACAACCTCACCAAATACGATACCTTTATACTCTTGAACAGGTTTATTTTCAATATGCATAGTTGTAGTAATAATCATAATTGTATCCTCTCTAATTGACTACAATATATTTTGATTAATTATAGCAAGGCTTTCACAGAAATACAATCACATATTATATAAAAAAGACCTGTTCACTATTTCATAATGAACAGGTCTAATTATGTT
>URQX01000091.1 GCA_900550175.1 uncultured Veillonella sp. | reverse complement strand
AACACCGAGAGGAATACCAAGTAACATAGCCATGACCGTAGAGATGATGGTCATTTGCAATGTATCAAGGGTACCAGTTATGAGAAGATTAATGATTTGCTCTGACATAACCGATCACCTCGCTTTCAATTGGTAATGTTTTGATGTAGTCTAAGCCCTCTTGCGCATTTTCTGGGTCACCATTCAAGATAACGATAAGACGACCAACGCATGTATTTTGGATATAGTCGATGCCACCAAAGAGGATACTTACATCGAGGTTAAAGCGTCGTACGAGACCTGCCACTACAGGTTCATCTGTAGATTGGCCTGTAAATTTAAGGCGTACTAATGGGGCTGTACCGGCAATCCATTGATCATGTAATTCCAAATGTTCTAACGCTTCTGGCGGTAAGTTTTCACTCACTACAGAGCTAATGAATTCTTTTGTGGTATTTTCACGAGGATGTGTAAATACTTCAACAGTGCTACCTTCCTCGAGGATTACGCCACCTTCGATAACCGCTACACGATCACAAATTTCACGGATTACGTGCATTTCATGAGTGATGAGAACGATAGTAAGGCCCATTTTTTCGTTGATATCTTTCAACAATTTCAAAATGGATTCTGTTGTTTGCGGATCAAGAGCAGATGTAGCTTCATCACAAAGAAGAACCTTTGGATTAGACGCTAAGGCACGAGCAATACCAACACGTTGTTTTTGACCACCAGACAATTGAGATGGATAGTTGTTCATACGCTCAGTAAGGCCTACGATATCAAGGATTGGCGTAATGCGTTCCTTGATTTCAGATTTGCTCAAGCCTTGTAATTCCAACGGGAATGCCACATTATCATACACTGTACGAGAGGACAATAGGTTAAAATGTTGGAAAATCATACCGATATCTTTACGCGCTTTACGTAAATCGGATTTGCTAAGTGTTGTTAAATCTGTACCATTGACGATAACAGAGCCAGATGTAGGAGCTTCGAGCATGTTGATGCATCGAATCAATGTGGATTTACCGGCCCCAGATTGACCGATAATGCCAAAGATTTCACCCTCTTTAACATCAAGGCTAATATCTTTTAATGCTTCCACACGAGTAGCGCCTTCATAGACTTTACTAATGTGTTGTAGTTGAATCAAAACAATGTCCTTTCTTAAGGTAAAAATTTACCATTTTATGAAAGTAGATGACCTATTAAGGTAAACCTTCTTCCATCAATTTTTCTAATGCTTCGCGTAGACGAAGTGTAATAGCACCTGGTTTACCACCAGATACTGGATTTCTGTCTAGCTTAGTAATTGGGATGACACCACCAATTGTATCGGTAAAGAATAATTCGTCCGCATTATCTACAAAGGCGCGATCGAATTCTTTTTCGATAAGAGTAATACCTAGAGATGGTGCTACGCGAGTCAAAATCATTTGGCGCGTAATACCTTTTAAGATATGATTATCCGCTGGATGCGTATACAATATACCATCTTTAACAGCAAATACATTAGATGTAGCACCTTCTGTACAGATGCCATCGCGGAATAAAATGGCCGTATAAGCAAATTTCTTTTCTGCTTTAGTTTGAGCCAAAATATTTGGAATCAAGTTAGTAGTTTTAATATCTACATGACCCCAACGTTCATCAGGCAATGCGATTGCTTTTACACCTTCACCCAATTTATTAACTGCATCCATATCCAAATTACGGATAGACATGAGCATTTGTGGTTCTAGTTTAGAACGATCATATGCATGATGGCGTGGCGCAACACCACGAGAGATTTGCAAATAAATATAGCCCTCTTTGATTTCACTTTGCTCGATTAAAATTTCGTGCAATTCTGTTAAATCATCTGGGGTCATTTTTACTGGAATATCCATTTCACGCATAGAGCGATACAAGCGATCTTGATGGTAAGACAATGCGAAGCAACGGCCTTTTACAACACGTACCACTTCGTATACAGAGTCACCAAACAAATAACCACGGTCATCAATACTGATAACTTTGGCACCTGGTTCAACGAATTCGCCATTAAAATATGTTAATTCTTGCATAGGAGCACCTCTTTTTCTATATCGTTACTCTATCAAGTAGTAATCATCATGGACTTATTATATCACAATTACTTTCAAATTTTCACACTTTACTTTGTGAAAGATATAACTTAGATATACAAAAATCCGCTAGGATACCATAGTTAAAAACTATATCCTAGCGGATCTATTTCTAAATATATAATTCGGCCTAAATCAGTGCAGTCCAGTAATATACGCTTAGTTCAAGCTGAACGTTTCGTACAAATCAGTGCCCTAATATAAATTTACGTAATGGTTTAGGTACATAGTTCAATGCTACTGTAGTCAAGTAGGACAATCCTAGCGCCATCACATACATAGCAAGCACATTGACCACGGTATACAAAAGATTGTATTTAGCCATCACCCCAGAGATAATCAACAACCAGAATGGATGTGATAAATAAATACCATAGGACTTATCCCCTATTTCCGACCAAGTGGACTCCATAGTCGCATTCATTGGTAAGGTTTGGAACAAGAACAAGCTAAATAGCGTTCCCAATCCCGTATAGAGAACACCCATTGGGCTCATTTGATGAACTGTATAGATTGCTTCTAGAACAGTATAATGCCATACGTCCATGACATAGTAGTAGGATCCGAGCATCAATAAAATAGAACCTACTGCACTAACACCTAACAAGTAGCGATAGCGCCACATGTATTCGCATACCGTTTCATATCTTTCAGCACATACAGAACCCAACAAGAATATCCACACATAATGGACAACCCAATAATTAAGTCTCATATCAAAGAGATATTTCAAAACAGGATTATTGCTGAGGTGTTCTGTTACCCACCGGCCGAGCATGTAAGACGAAACATAATCGATGCCAACTTGGATGATAAATAATAGAACCATCCAAAATACAGGGCGTTTTAAAATGACTTTCACCATAGCTCGCCATAGTGGCATCATCACATAGAACCATAGGAGGATAACCATAAAGTACAGATGATACATAGACGTACCAAACAATAAATTTACCGCCAATGGTCCCGGATGTAAATTACCAAGGTTATGCGCCGTCAGTCCTGTGTAGAGCAGATAAAATATGGACCACGTAATATATGGAAATAGCACCACCTGAATACGGCGGTGCATAAATTCCTTATATGAGAATGGTCCCTCTACAGAGGTATGATAAAACAATCCAAATGCAGAAAGGAAGAAAAATGCTGGCACCCCAAAGCGCGATAGAATTTCTAAAACGCTAATGAGCTCTAAATTTACAAAAGGATTTTGTAATGCGTAAGAACCTACGTGAATGCCGATTACACCGAGCATACAGAGGCCACGCATATAAGTAATTTCCGGTAAAAATGCTTTTTTCATAGCCATTCCTTATTCATTATTGACCAGGTACAACTGCTGGTGTTGGTACAATACGAGGACCTTGAGATGTTGTTGCCGGTTGTTTTACTACTGGAATTACAGATGATGTAGTTTGAGCAGCTGTTGTCTTTGCTGGTTGAGCAGGTTGTGCTGGCGCAGCTTGACCATTAGCCTTAGCTGCTGCTTCTGCTTTAGCCTTAGCTTCTGCTTCAGCTTTAGCTTTTGCCTCTGCTTCACGTTTCAAGCGCAATTCTTTTTCAAGAGGCACTACAGGTTTATCGTAGATTGTAATATCTGTTTCAAATAGACGGCCCCAAGGGAATGTGGCTTTTACTGTACGAGGGTCAACTTTAAGATATTTTTCAGCGAAATCTTGGATACGTTCGCCTAAGTAACTTTCAAGACGTTCATTCAACTCGCCAGAGTAACGTACATTATCTGTACGAATAGAATCTTGCATGCGGTAAATATCTTTACGGATGTTTGCTTGGTACGCCCAGTTATCTAAGTATTGTTGCGTCAACATCTTGCGATGACCTTCTGGGCTCATAGTTTTAAGCAATACACCTTGAGCAATCGCGTAGCCTACGGTGTTACTTGCAGTATTCCAACCATTGTACGCACCGATTTTGTATAACATATCGCGTTTGTACATAGCAGATACCAATGTATTATCAGCACCATTATTATAGGCGATATCAGCAACGCTTACGTTTACGCCAGAATCAACAGCTTGTTGAATGCGATCTACGAAAGCATTTGTAGAATTAGAAATCATCGGGAAGTTCTCGAAACTTTCAGATTCACCAGTGCTTGTTGTAAGTGGTGTATTCACTGCTAACAACACAGTTGGTTTACCTTGTGTCACCATTGTGCCACCTACGGCTTCAACGTGTTGCGCAATTGTTTTATCGATGGTTTGGTCTTCGTAACCTGGCAATGTTTTGCCGCCACCACCGAGTGGGTAGATTACGGAGAATGTAGGTTTTTCTGTACTTTCATCTGTACGAGAACGAGCCATCAACAATAGACCAAGTTGGTCGGCACCAGGGAAGCTACCATATTTCTCAGCAGGAATATCCTTAGAGTATTTACTTAAGTAACGACTTTCTAATGCAGATTGGGACAATTGAGATGTATCATCATGGCCCAATGCAAAGTAATCGAATACACCGCTACGAGTTTCGTCGATCAACTCTTTGTTGATTTTCATATTTTTTTGACGGCGGTCAAACCAGTCTTGTAAATATTCTACAGGAACAGAGGCTTGTAAGCTCATCAATTTTTGAGTTTCCTCTTGTGTTAAGGAGCCAGAGTCTAATTTATCTTGCAATGCGGCAATTTGGAAGATAGTAGGACCGTATTCCGCATAATAAGCTGGTTCAGTGCCACCACCACTAGCACGAGGAGAACGCATTACAGTACCAAAGCCATAGATACGCACGTTTTTATTACGAGCTTTTAAGGATTCAATACGTTTTAAACGGCTTTCCAATGTGGAGAGTGGAATATTATGTTTACGAGAGTCTACAAGACCACCATAGATAAGCGTATCTGTACTCAATACCATCACATCAGCACGGCCTGCATTTTGTTCAACCCAAGCCATGATTTGATCTGCTTGACCTTGGTAATTCTTACCAGAAATCAAATTTTGAGGTGGTGTCAATATAGTCATACCTGCTTCGCGAGCTGTATCTACAGTATATTGTAAGCTTACAGGTCGATCATCTTGAGGTACGTACAACACGGTTTCTGCATCAATTTTAATAGATGTACCAGTAGCGATGGCTGCTGCCATAAGTGCTACTTTCAACCATTTATTCGTCATAAATCAAATCTCCTTCTGTGTAGCGAGTACTCCCGACTCGCGAAATTAACTGTTTTATAATACTCTCTATTTCTGACACTTTTATGAAATGTTCATATGCTCAATAGTATAATTATATCATTTGACTATTATTTCGCAACCGGCTTGGTTTTCCCTACCTTAGGCAGACTCCAATTGTACTTGATGGCTAACAAACGAATAACGAGTACCACTGTGAAAGCACCATATACGGCCATACTATCCCAGCTAGATGTAACCATAAGATAATAAACAGTACCGCCAATAATACTAGGCAATGCATATACATCCTCTTTCAAAACAGATGGAATGCGCTGTGCTAGCATATCGCGGATAATACCGCCTCCAACAGCAGTGATTGTACCGAGCAACACAATAAAGATAGGCAATTCTGGATAGAGTTTAAAACCTGCAGAGGCGCCTGTAACAGTAAATGATGCTAATCCTAATGCATCGGCTAATAAATAACTAGCCCGACTACGAGGACCCATCGCATGCTTGCGGTATCGGCTATTGTAAATCAAGAACACAATAACTGTTACGGCTAAGACAACCGTTACGTACACCACATTTCGCAGTGAGTTTGGCGGAAAATAGCCGAGCAATACATCCCGTACAATACCGCCACCGATAGCCGTAGCCAACGCCAACACGGCCATACCAAAGATATCCATCTTCCGAGCTACACCAACAAGTGCACCGGATACGGCAAAGGCAATGGTGCCAATCATATCAAACATATACCATATAATATCCATAATTCCCCCATATAATCTATTCGCATAACTGCGTACACTGTGATAGACTTTATGTAAGATATTATACATGAAGAGGTATGCCAATGACAAAAGACATTACACCTACAGACATTGAAAATATGGATGAACGCACACGGGATGAATATTTTATGGCTATTGCCATGGAAGAAGCACGCAAGGCTTATACACTTGGAGAAATCCCTATCGGTGCCATTCTCGTAAAAGATAATACCATTGTTTCACGCCACCATAATCGTCGTGAACTCGATCATGATGCAACGGCCCATGCAGAGGTCCTCGTAATCCGCGAAGCATGCGATCTACTCAAGCGCTGGCGGTTGACTGGTTGTACCCTGTATGTTACGATAGAGCCGTGTCCGATGTGCGCTGGAGCCATTATCAATAGTCGTATTGATCGCGTTGTATATGGTGCAAGTGATTACAAAGGAGGCGCCGTAGAGTCGCTATTCAATGTGCTCTCTCACCCAGGTTTAAATCATGAACCTGAACTAGCATCTGGTGTGCTTGGTGATGAATGTAGCCAAATTATGAAAGACTTCTTTAAAGAGCGCCGCAAAGCACGGAGGAGTACCCAAGAGGCTGAAGGGTCCGCACTCGAAATGCGGTAGGTCGGGCAACCGGCGCGGGGGTTCAAATCCCTCCTCCTCTGCCA
>URQX01000090.1 GCA_900550175.1 uncultured Veillonella sp. | reverse complement strand
TAATGGTATGGGCGAATACGATCATAATATTTTGAATTTGCTCAATGATACGGCTCATGTTGAATTACTCCAAGGACATGTATGATGCGACTCGATAAATTATTAGCTAATAAAGCTTATGGCAGTCGAAAAGAAGTTCATCAACTCTTAAAGGATCAAAGAGTTACTATTAATGGTGAAATAACAACAAAAAAAGATATCCACGTTGATATTGAATCTGATGTAATAACAGTTGATGGACAAGTGGTTAATACTAAGCAGCAGTATTATGTAAAATTTCATAAACCCAAAGGCTATGTTACAGCTGTGGAGGATGCAAATCATCCCGTTGTAATGGATTTATTGCCCCCTGAATATATTAAAATGGGGGTAGTTCCTGTGGGAAGATTAGACAAGGATACAGAAGGATTACTGTTGCTTACCAATGATGGTGTTTGGGGACATTCAATCATCAATGGTAATAAACATGTATCCAAGGTTTATTACGTAGAATATGATGGTGAGTTAACAGAAGAAGGAATTCAACGTATAAAAGAGGGGATTGTACTAGGTGACGGAACCCATTGCAAGCCTGCTTTAATTGATGTTGTATCTTCTCAATCTCTGCATATTACCATTGAAGAAGGCAAATATCATCAAGTCAAACGTATGATTGGTGCTGCTGGCGGCACTGTTACCTATTTAAAGCGTCTAACCATAGGTCATATAGATTTAACCGATATTGAAGAGGTTGGTTCTGTACAGGACTTAACCCCAGATGATATAGAGACTTTCAAAAAATAGCATAAAATTCTATTCAATATAGGTATTTTATGGTAAGATTAATTGTACTTTATAGACTAGGAGCATGATTATGAATGGTTTAAATCTGCTACAACAGTATATTAAAGAGCAAGAATTAACAGGCGTCATTTTGATGAGCCCTATAAATTTACATTATTTTGCTGGTTTTACTGGTACAACAGGTTTTGCTATCATTACACATGATAAAGCCTTTATGATTACCGATTTCAGATATACTGAGCAAGCTACAAAACAATGTAAAGGGTATACAGTTATTCAATATGAATCCTCTGTTATGGATACTCTTGTAGACATCTTCAATGAACATCATATTCACGAAGGTTTATTCGGTATTGAAGGTAAACAAATGCCTGTTGATACATATGAAACCTTATGTGATACATTAGATGAACGCTTTAATTTTACGTCTATCAACTTTGCTAAATTACGTGCAGTTAAGCGTGAAGACGAATTAGACTTACTGCGTAAAGCAGCTAACATTGGTGATGAATCTTTCGCCGCATTGCTACCACAACTAAAGGTAGGAATGACTGAAAATGAAGCACGCATCATATTAGAATCAGAAATGTTAAAACGTGGTTCTGAGGAACCTTCCTTTGCAACTATTGTGGCTTCTGGTAATCGGTCTAGTATGCCTCATGGTGTAGCCAGTGATAAGGTCATCGAAGCAGGTGATTTTGTTACCTTTGATTTTGGCGCTGTATATAAGGGTTATCATTCCGATATGACTAGAACTATTGTAATGGGGCCTGCCTCTGAATTACAAAAGAAGTTATATAGTATAGTTTTAGAAGCACAAAAACGTGGCGTAGCTGCAGTTCGCGCCGGTATTACTGGTAAAGAACTTGATGCAGTTTGTCGTGATTATATTAAAGAACATGGATATACCAAGGAGTTTAATCATGGTACTGGTCATGGTGTAGGTCTTGAGATTCACGAAGAACCAGTGGCCAATACTAAATCCGATACGGTATTTACAGAAAATATGATCATTACGGTAGAGCCTGGCATTTATATTACAGGTACTATCGGATTGAGAATAGAGGATAGTGTCATCGTCAAATCTGACGGCTATGAGGTGTTGACACATAGTCCAAAAGAGTTAATTGAAATAGGTATTTAGAAGGAGAAGAGTTAGATGATTTCCAGTAATGATTTTCGTCCAGGTGTAACCGTTGAAATCGACGGTAATGTATGGCAAGTAGTTGATTTCCAACACGTTAAACCAGGTAAAGGTGCTGCATTCGTACGTACTAAAATGAAAAATTTGCAAACTGGTTCTGTAGTAGAGCGTACTTTCAATGCCGGTGAAAAAGTGCCTAAAGCACATGTTGATCGTCGTCGTATGCAATATTTGTACGAGTCTGACGGCGCTTATACATTCATGGATAACGAAACTTATGATCAAGTTGAACTTAACCTTGAACAATTAGGTGATGCTAAAAACTTCCTTCTTGAAAATATGGAAGTATCCATCATGTTCTTCCAAGGTATCGTAATCGGTATCGATTTACCTGTAGCTGTTGAACTTCGCGTAGTTGAAACAGATCCTGGTATCCGTGGTGATACTGCTACTGGTGGTAACAAACCAGCTGTATTGGAAACAGGCTACACTGTAAAAGTACCTCTCTTCATTGAAGTAGATGATGTACTTCGTATTGATACTCGTACAGGTCAATACATCGAACGTGCCTAATACGTATTGATATGTATTGGGGCAAGATCTTTTCATGGAATCTTATTCCCCATATATCCTAACATTTGCACTGTAAGCACTTGTCGTCTATGTAATTATATATAGGGACAAGTGCTTTTTTTGAAAGAGGCCAGTATGACCAAGAAAAATACTGAACTAGAGTCGGGTAAAATTAAGATTAGTGAAGATGTATACGCTACGATTGTTACTATGGCAGCACTTGAGACAAAGGGTATACATCATATGAGCTCCACCTTTAATGATGGTGTTAATACCTTCTTTAGACGTAAATCTGATCACGAAGGTGTAAAGATATCATTTAATGATGAAGGAGCTATTTCTGTTACATTATATGTGTGTATTCAATATGGATATCGAATTCCTGATGTGGCACTACGTTTACAAGAACGTATAAAAACAGCTTTAGTTTCTTATACAGAAATTGAAGTACAAACCATTGATGTAGTGGTACAAGACATTATTTTTGATGATTTAGTAACACCATCACAACCTTAGGAGGGTATCTATATGAGTTCAGACAATCAATTAAACTACGGATTAGATATGGATACCATTGATATTGCAGACTCTGTCATCATTGATGTAGCTACAAAAACATTAGCTACTATTCCAGGTATTCATTCTTTAAGCCCTCGCTTTTACGATGAATTAGTAGAGGGAATTACGCATGCCTTTGGTCAACGTAGTTTACCGGGGATTAATGTAAAACATCGTAAAGGTTTCATTGAAATCAATATTTATATCAAAGCACTCTACGGATATAATTTAATTGAATTATCCAAACAGTTGCAATTAGAAATCAAACAAACCTTAAAAAATATGCTTGATCTTGATCATGTTAAGGTCGATGTACATATTGAAGGTATTGTAAAAGAAAAGGAGCCAACTCTACATGGTAATTAAGCGAAATCGTCGTGAAGCACGTCAATACGCATTTCAAATGTTATATGCCAATGAATTTCATGCTGATCAAAGTGATGTTCAATTTCCTGAAGGGCACATGCATAAATCTATGGATAAGGCCTATGCTAATAACATTATAAATGGCGTATTATCTGCTTCTGAAACTATAGATGCAGCATTACAACCATTTTGTAAATCCCGTAAGGTTGAAAACTTAGATAAAGTTGATCGCGCTATATTACGTATTGCTCTATGGGAAATGACAAATGAAGATGAGCCTTTAGAACCATCTATAGCTATTAATGAAGCTATTCAATTAGCTAAGGATTTTGGTTCTGATTCTTCCTATAAATTAATCAACGCAATTCTAGATGCATATAATAAGAGTAAATAATGAAACGATATTACTTAGGCATTGATACTAGTTGCTACACTACAAGTTGTGCCATTATAGATAGCGACTTTCACATAGTTGGTGAAGCTCGCAAAATCTTAGAGGTCAAACAAGGTGAGCGAGGACTACAACAATCAAATATGGTCTTTCAACATACAAAGGCATTGCCTAAGTTGATATCTGAATTGCCACAACTTCCAATTAGTGGTATTGGTGTTAGCGGATTTCCTAGACGTGAGGAGAATTCCTATATGCCTGCTTTTATGGTTGGGCTAGGATATGGACAGTCTCTTAATCATTTGATGAATGTACCGCTACACGTTTTCGCACACCAAGAAAATCATATTTTAGCAGCACTACGAGAATTAAAAATAATTCCAAGTGAACCATTCTTAGCACTTCATTTATCAGGTGGTACTACAGAACTTGTGTATTGTCATTACAAAGGTGAAGGCATATTTGATTCTCATATTATCGGGGGCTCTAAGGATTTACAAGGTGGACAATATGTGGATCGTATCGGTGTTGCTATGGGCTTACCATTTCCTGCAGGCAAACATCTAGAAGCATTAGCATTACAAACTACAGAATATGAGCCATTACCATCTTCTGTAAAAGATGGTTGGATTAGCTTTGCTGGTCCATGTAGTGCGGCTATGAGACGAATTACAAATTCTATGAATGATATAGATAAGTCTAATTTGGCGAGAGCTGTATTCACCTCTATAGGAAATGCGTTAGAAAAAATGATTACCTATCATTTACAAAATAAACCTGTTCGAACATTAATCGCCGTTGGTGGTGTAATGAGCAATAGCTTACTTCGTCATCGTATGGAGCATTATTGTAGACGTAATCACCTTACATTACATGTAGCACAGCCACAATTTTCTGTTGATAATGCCACTGGAAATGCTTTTGGCGCTGCTTTTTTACAAGAAACTAGAGGATAATCGTGAATGTCTTAACCATTACACAATTAAACAATCTTATAAAGCGCACCTTAGACCGAGAATATCTACTTAAGAATGTCTATGTTAGCGGTACTATTATTAACGCAAAGCGTCATAGTAGTGGTCACATGTATTTCTCGTTAAAAGACGAAGAATCCGCTATTGATGTTACCATGTGGTCTAGTACCGTTATGCAAAAGGGCCTTGCCAATGCCATTCAGAATGGTTTATTAGTGACTGTAAAAGCATCTGTTAATTTTTACAATAAAATGGGGCGTTTAAATCTTATTGCATCCGATATGCAAATAGGGTCTAAAAGCCCATTACAGCTCGAATTTGATGCGTTAAAACGAGAGTTAACGGCGCTGGGATACTTTGATGACAGCCACAAACAAAGTCTTCCGTACATGGCAAGTTGCATAGGTATTGTTACATCTCAATCTGGCGCTGTATTGCATGATATTTTATATGTTAGTGAGAGACGTAATCCATTAGTGCAATTTAAATTATTCTCCGTTCCTGTCCAAGGCAATACTGCAGGACCTGTTATTGCAAGAGGTATTGCTGCTGCCGATGCTGATCCAGAGGTGGATGTCATCATCGTTGGTCGTGGTGGTGGATCTATGGAGGATTTATGGTGTTTCAATGATAGAGCTGTTGTAGAGGCTATTTATACTGCTAATACGCCTGTTATTTCAGCAGTAGGTCATGAAACAGATTATACTTTATGTGATTATGTAGCAGATGCTCGTGGTGCAACACCAAGTCACGCTGCAGAAATGGCAGTACTTCCCATAACAACCTTACAGGATCAGCTAACAGAAAAAGAAGAGTATTTACATGAGTTTATACGTTATACATTACAGCAAAAACGTACAGATTTAACATTGCTCTTTAATCGTAGATTAGGTATTCCTGCTCTACAATTTCTACATAAACAAAAATCACATTTACAAGAGCTTTCACAGTCATTAACCAATGCCACAAAAGAACGATGCAATACAGAGAAACATAGTCTAGCATTGTTAGCTCAACAATTAGAGTCTCTAAATCCATTACAAATGATGGTAAAAGGATTTGCAAAGGTTGAACATGATGATAAACCTATTACATCTGTGATGCAATTACATCCAAATGATGATATACGAGTTACACTTGCTGATGGGTATGTTACTGCTACGGTAAAGGAGGCGCACAAAGATGGCCGCATCACTAAAAAGTTATGAAAAAAAATATAAAGCTTTAGAGGATATTGTTAAACAATTAGACGATGGTGATATGACCATCTCTGAACTCTTAACTCAATATAAGAAGGGCTTAACATTAGTAAAAGAATGTGCAGAAATGCTCGATTCGGTTGAAGATGAAGTACAACAAATTATTGAAGAAGTCCGCATCAGCGAATAAGGAGATTCTATGTTCAAAGACTATTTAGCGTCTAGCAAAAAACATATTGAACAATGGTTAGGTGAGGTATTAAGTAGCCCAAATCAAGAATTTAACCCCCTTTATGAATCTATGAATTATAGCTTAATGCAAGGCGGCAAGCGAATTCGACCAATTTTATCTAAAGCTGTATTAGAAATGCTTCATAAAAATCCTGCTAATTACAAGGAATTTCTATGTGCCATGGAGTGTATCCATACATATTCCTTAGTACATGATGATTTACCAGCTATGGATAATGATGATTATCGTAGAGGTAATTTAACAAATCATAAAGTTTATGGTGAGGGTATGGCCATTCTAGCAGGTGATGGATTATTGACATATGCGTTTCAGCTAATGACTACTAATACAACTGCTACACCTCAACAAAAAATAGAGTCCATTCAATGCGTAGCTACTGCAGCGGGTCCTGAAGGTATGGTTGGTGGTCAAGCCTTCGATATGCTCAGTGAAGATAAGCATATACCACTAG
>URQX01000089.1 GCA_900550175.1 uncultured Veillonella sp. | reverse complement strand
TCTAGGCCATTTAACAGATGACTTTTGTTGACGTCTTCTTCTACGACGGCGAGCTCTTGCTCGTTCACGTTCTTCCATATATAAACTCCATTATTTGCAAGATTGTAACACATCATTACGACCAAGTATGGTCAAAGGATAAATAGACAATTTTTGCTCTATAAGATGAATAATAGTGTTGTCAAAACCAAGTAATACTGCTTTGTCTAAATCTTGGTCCGCCACCTTACGCAATTCATCCACACCTGGGAAATCTCGATTAGGTTCTATATAGTCTGCTAAGAATATAACTTTATCTAGTTTAGACATGTGTACCTTACCAGTTGTATGAACCCTAATGGCTTCCAAAACCTCATTATCAGATATAGAAAATTCATGTTTAGCACGAATCATACCAGCTAAACCATGTAAGAGATTACCATTACTTAATAATTCTTGATCAACCTCATACGATTCAGTTTTAACAAGATTTTGCATATCCTGTAGAGGTAGCTCCTTAGCGCAATCATGCAATAAGGCTGCTAGTCTAGCCTTTTCAATATCAACACCATAAAGCTTAGCTAAATGAGTGGCAGTTTCAACAACGCCAAGAGTATGTTTAAAGCGTTTTTTACTCAACCACTCACTCACACTAAGTTGTATTTCATCAAATGATAACATCCTTTATTCCTTCTCATAAATATGGTTTTCTTCTATATACTCTACTACACATTTAGGCAACATATACCGAACCGTTTTTCCAGAACGTAGTCGCTCTCGTAAATACGTAGCAGATAACTTCATCTCAGGAACCTCCATAAGATGTATTCTTTCTCGTGCTTTAGGTCCTAAAATCTCTAATGTTTCGTCAATAGCACTGGATCCATCCGGTCTTGTAGCACCAATAAAGTGGACCTCATCTAATAATTCCTCAATAAATTTCCACGTTGGCAATGCACGAATTGTATCAGTTCCAGCTATAAAGTAAAATTCAACATTTGGTCCATATATTACCTTGAAATGTTGAATCGTATAAACCGTATACGAAGGGCCTTCTCGACGCATCTCCACATCAGAAATTTCAAAATTTGGATTATCTGACACGGCAGCTGCAGTCATAGCATATCGATGATGACTATCTATTACATCATGTTGCTTATGAGGTGGTATCCGTGCTGGCACAAAAATAACCTTTTCCAAATTAAAGCTTTCACAAGCCACCTCGGCAATCATGAGATGACCTAAATGAATAGGATTAAATGTTCCACCTATGATACCTATACGTCGTTTCTCTACCATAATAATGTCACACCCTTAATGACAATGACACAAATAATGATAAATAAGAGCAGCGCTTTTCCATAGGATATCCATTCGTATCGACCTTTAGGAGTCTGAATATATCTGTAGTATGCCCTTATTAAGTAATATACTGTCTTCACTTTCGAACTTGGCCTTGTCCAAATACAAAGTATTTATATGATGTTAATGCCTGTAATCCCATTGGTCCGCGAGCATGAAGTTTTTGTGTGCTAATACCAATTTCAGCACCAAAGCCAAACTCAAATCCATCTGTAAAACGTGTGGATGCATTATGATACACAGTAGAACAATCTACTAAATTCATGAATATAGTAGCGCGCATAGGTTCATCAGTAACAATAGATTCAGAGTGATGCGTTGTATAACGATTTACATGCACAATAGCTTCTTCAAGACTATTGACAATCCGGACATTTAGGTCCATATCATTATATTCAGTATTGAAGGAATCCTCTGTTAAAGGAATTGTATTCTCCATATATTGGGCTACAGCTGTATCACCGTGAATTCGGACACCATATTCTTGTAGCGCCTTATCAAGACGTGGTAATAATTCAGCAGCCACCGCTTGGTGTACTAACAATGTTTCCATTGAGTTACATACGGATGGACGCTGCACCTTTGCATTAACAGCAATATCTAATGCCATGTCGAAATCAGCATATTCATCAACAAAGGTATGGCATACTCCACTTCCCGTTTCAATCACTGGAATACTACTTTCATCTACAACGCGACGAATGAGTCCAGCACCACCACGTGGAATAATAACATCAATATATTCGCGTTGGTGTAATAGTACACCAACCATATCTCGATCTAGAACTTCCACGAGTTGAATCGCATCTGGCGTAATTCCAAGAGTTTCTAGGGTATTGCGCATAATAGACACAATGATTTGGTTGGTATGGAAGGCTTCCTTACCACCGCGTAATATCGTGGCATTTGCAGTTTTTAAACAGAGGACCCCTGCATCAATTGTTACATTTGGACGAGCTTCAAATATAATGCCAATAACACCAAAAGGTACTGCTCTTTTTTCAATAACTAAACCATTAGGACGTGTAATTGTTTCTATAACTGAACCAACTGGACTTTCAAGAGCAGCCACTTGACGAACACCTTCAGCCATTTGAGAAATACGGCTAGGTGTCAATGTTAATCGATCTATCATAGTTTGAGGTACATTATAATCCCCAGATTTATCTAGATCTAATTGATTAGCAGCCATAATTTCATCGGTTTGTGCTTCTACAGCATCAGCGATTGCCAATAATGCAGAATCTAATGTACCTTGATCAATTTGAGCCAATTCAAAGGATGCCGCTTTAGCTCTTTGACCCATATCTTTGCAAATTTCTTCATATTGGTTCATAGGATATCCTCAATGTAATAAAACTAGATTATTACGATGTACTGCTTCATCATAGGTTGTATTAATACCTAAAATTTTAGCTATATCATTTGTATTATGACCTTTAATGGCCTTCATATCTTCGATACCATAGTTGATAAGTCCACGGCCAATTTCTTTACCATTATGGTAAATAGAAATTGTATCACCAGGTCCAAATGACCCATCTACATCAATAATACCAGCTGGTAAAATACTCGCACCTTTATCTAATACGGCACGAGCACAACCATAATCAATAGTGATTGACCCTTTCAATCGTTTACCAAAAGCAAGCCAATGATGTTTTCCTGATAGCCCAGTATCATGCGCTTCAAAGAGGGTACCAATATTTTCACCCTTACATACACGACGAACAGAATCTTCTACCTCGCCGGATGTAATTACCATAGGTACCCCAGAATTTGTAGCCATATGAGCAGCCTTTATCTTGGTATACATGCCACCTGTTCCCATATTGGATCCAGCACCACCTGCAATAGCATAAGTTTCATCAGTAATTTCAGAAACTGTTTCTATTAACGTAGCATCTGGATGAGTTGCTGGATTGGCTGTATGTAATCCTTCGATATCGGATAAAATAATAAGCAAATCAGCATCTACAATGCCTGCAACAGTAGCAGATAAAGTATCATTATCACCAATTTTAAATTCCTCTATAGCAACTACGTCATTTTCATTGATAATAGGAATAACATTGAGTTGCAACAAAGTATGTAATGTATTCCGCAAGTTAAGATAACTATGACGGCCTGTACTATCTTCTTTTGTTAAAAGAATTTGACCTACTGTACGACCGTATTCACGGAACATACGCTCATACATATGGATAAGAATGCCTTGTCCTACGGCAGCAGCAGCTTGTTTCAACACAAGGTCTCTAGGTTTTTCTTTAAATCCTAGAGGAGCAAGACCAGCTCCTGTTGCACCAGAAGAAACAAGAATAACCTCTTTACCTTGATTAGCTAAATCTGATAATTGGCGAACTAATCGTTCAATGCGCTCTAAGTTTAAATGACCATTAGCATAACAAAGCGTACTACTGCCTACTTTTACTACTATTCTTTTTGCGTTGATGATAGCACTGCGCATAGAATAACCTCCTAGGGCTAACAGGTTATGAAGACCCCATACAATACATGTTAGTAATATGACGATTTATTTAGGTAGAATAATTTTTGGTTCTTTTTTAGCTTTATATAAAACACCGTTAAAACCAATAACTTGGACTAATTCAGCACCAAGCATATCAGCTAACTCTTGGAAAATCGTCTTATCTTCAGGGCTATTGTTGTGAAGTTTTACCTTTATTAACTCACGAGCCATTAAGGCTGCACGAGCACTATCAATAACACTATTTTCTAAACCATTTTTACCGATTTGAACTACTGGTGGCATTGTTGCTGCTAAAGAACGTAAATACCGTTTTTGTTTTCCTGTCATTATTACTCCTACTCTTGGAAAGTAAAGCGTTGATCGCCAATCACAACTTCATCACCGTCTTTACAACCTTTTTCTTTTAATTTAGCATCCAGCTCCATAAAACGCCAAATGCGTTGGAATCTACGAAGAGATTGATCATCACTTAAATTTGTCATTGCCACTAAGCGTTCAATACGTTTACCTGTAATATAGAATGCAGCATCATCACCACGAGTAATAACAAATTCTACATCTGGTTTTGCTTCGTATACAACTGTATCATCAGTTGCTTCTGGTTCTGGCTCATAGTTTTCTACATAGTAGTAAGCTCGTTCCATGAGCTCTGGTAAACCTTCACCGCTTAATGCATTGATAAGGAAGACTTCGTAGCCTTTATCTTCAAAATATTTTTTTGTATCAGGAATTGTTGTATCATCAAAGACCATATCAATCTTATTGAGTGCAACAATTTGTTTTTTATTGGCTAATTTTTCAGAATATTTACGAAGTTCTTCATTAATAGCATCAAAATCAACCTTTGGATCACGACCTTCCATACCAGATACATCAAGGACGTGAATTAAAATGTTAGTCCGTTCTACGTGACGCAAGAAGTTATGTCCTAGACCAACACCTTCGCTAGCCCCTTCAATAAGGCCAGGAATATCGGCTAGTACAAAACTACGATCTCCAGAGATTGTTACTACCCCAAGTACAGGTGTCAATGTGGTAAAGTGATAAGCAGCTACCTCTGGTTGAGCTTTAGAAACCTTACGTAAAATACTAGATTTACCAACAGATGGGTACCCTAATAAACCAACGTCAGCTAATACTTTTAGTTCTAGTTGTAACCAGAACTCTTCACCAGGTTCACCTTTTTCTGCAAATGTCGGTGCACGGTTAGCACTTGTTTGGAAACGTGCATTACCACGGCCCCCACGACCACCTTTAGCAATAACAAATGTATCGCCATCGTTAACGAGGTCACAGAAAATTTTACCTGTTTCTTCTTCTTTAATTACAGTGCCCAATGGAACCGGGATAATCAGTGGCTCAGAACCGCGACCATGCTTATTGGAGCTTTCACCATTACCACCAGCAGGCGCCTTAAACTGACGTTTATATCTAAAGTCTACAAGAGTATTAATATTCTTGTCCGCTTTAAAAATAACGTCTGCCCCTTTACCACCATCGCCGCCACTAGGGCCGCCATTTGGCACGTATTTCTCACGGCGGAAACTAGACATGCCATCCCCACCGTCACCGGCCTTAACAAAGACACGCGCTCTATCTATAAACATATTTTAACTCCTATGCATTATTGCTGTAATAACTCTAATGCCTTTTTAATTTGAATATCATCTAATGTACTAGATGGATTTACACCTTTTGGTAAATCAAGCTCTACATCTGGTTTAATACCAATGCCGTCAATAACACGGTCATTTGGTGTATGGTACTTAGCAATAGTTACCTTAACGCCTTCATTATCAAGGCTAGGATAAATAGTTTGCACTGTGCCTTTACCATATGTATTAGTACCTAAAATAGTACCTAGTTTACGGTCTTGAATAGCACTAGCTATGATTTCAGATGCACTAGCAGATCCTTTATTAACAAGAACTACTAATGGCATAGCGACTTCTGGACCATTCGACTTATAAACATCCTTCTTCCCAGCTCTATTTTGTACGGTAACTAATGTACCTGGAGGCATTATATAGTTAGAAATCTTTTCTGTTGTAGACAACAAACCACCAGGATTATCTCGAAGATCTAAAATAAGTTCCTTCATGCCTTGAGATTGTAACTCTTTAAATTGTGTTCCAAAATCATCAGCCGTATTTTCTGCGAATTGACTGATCCGAATGTACCCTACTGTACTTGTAAGCATTTTACTTTTAACAGTTGGTAACACAATGGATTCACGAGTAATATCAAAGTGCAATGTTTCACCATTACGCTCTATATCAAGGGCTACAACAGTACCAGCCTCACCGCGAATTCGAGAGGATGCATCTTCTACAGTAATATCACTTGTAGATTGACCATCAATAGCAATAATATGGTCACCAGGTTTTATGCCTGCTTTGAAAGCTGGTTGATCTTCCATAACACTAACTGCATATAAACCTTTATCATCATGCCCTAGAACCATGCCTACACCTGCATAAGTACCAGATGTCTGCATTTTCATGGACTTAAATTCATCAGCATCTAAATAAACACTATGAGGCTCCCCCAAAGAGCCGATCAAACCTTTTAGCATACCATCATAAAGGGTAGCTTTAGACATAGGTGTCATAAAGACTTGACTCGCAGCATAGTAGGCTACAAAGAGTCTTGGTAAGCCCCAGAATGAACCAGATATATACCAAAACGTTAGCCACATAATAACGATGCCAGAGCCTATATATTTCAATAGGCTCCACAACACCGTACGTGTATCAAATTTCATATTATAAATATCCCATAGGATCAACAGGATCCCCACTTATACGAACTTCAAAATGTACGTGTGGTCCAGTACTATTACCAGTGCTACCAGCATAAGCAATAACTTGACCTTTAGATACATCTTGTCCTTCAGAGACAGCAAGCTCAGAATTATGGCCATAAAGGGTAGACAT
>URQX01000088.1 GCA_900550175.1 uncultured Veillonella sp. | reverse complement strand
CTATCGTAGGTATCATCGTAGCTGTTGTAGTTTGCTTATTACTATTCTGGTTCTTTGGTACAGAAATTGGTACAGCATTACGTGCAACAGGTGTTAACCCTCAAATGATTCGCGCCCAAGGCGTAAATACTGACAATATGATCGTTCTTGGTCTTTTGATTTCCAATGGTTTTGTTGGTATGTCTGGAGCTTTAATAGGTCAATTCCAAGGCTTTGCTGACGTAGGTATGGGTATTGGTACCATCGTAATTGGTTTGGCTTCCGTAATTATCGGTGAGGTAGTATTTGGTACAAAATCCTTTGTACGTAGCCTCATCGCTGTAGTACTTGGTTCTATCGTATATCGTATCGTTATTGCTGCTGTACTCTATATGGGTATGCCACCAAACGATTTGAAATTATTCACTGCTATTCTTGTTGCCATCGCGCTTTCCTTGCCTACATTGAAAGCAAAATGGTTGGCTCGTTAAGGAGGACACTATGTTAGAAGTAAAAAATATGGTAAAAACCTTCTTTAAGGGCACAATCAATGAAAAAACTGCTCTTCAAGGTATTGATCTTCGATTAGAAGAAGGCGATTTCTGTACTGTAATCGGTGGTAATGGTGCTGGTAAAAGTACGTTGCTAAACTCCATCGCTGGTGTATTCCCAGTAGATGAAGGCTCCATCACCATCAATGATATTGATGTCACAAAAATGCCTGAATACAAACGTGCTAAATACATTGGCCGTGTATTCCAAGACCCTATGGTTGGTACTGCAGGCAATATGCAAATTGAGGAAAACTTGATCCTTGCTATGCGCCGTGGTAAAAACTTAGGCCTTAAATGGGCTTTCAAAGATAGCGAACAAGCATTTTTCAAAGAACGTCTTGCCTTATTGGGGTTAGGCCTTGAAGACCGCTTATCTGCTCGTATGGGCTTGTTATCTGGTGGTCAACGTCAATCGATTACATTATTGATGGCTACTATGCTTCGTCCTGAACTTTTATTACTAGACGAACATACAGCGGCTCTTGACCCTAAGACGGCAGAAAATGTTTTGCAATTAACAGATAAACTCGTGGCAGAACATAACTTAACAACTCTTATGATTACCCATAATATGCGTGATGCATTGCGCTTTGGTAATCGCCTCATCATGATGGATGCTGGTCGCATTATCTATGATGTAAAAGGGGAAGAAAAGAAAAAATTAACAGTTGCCGATTTATTACAAAAGTTCGAAGTAGCTGGAGAAAATGCATTGAGCGACCGCATGGTGCTTGGTGCAAAATAATAGAAGAGGGCTGTGGCCCTCTTTTGTTTATTTACTGTATTTATTCTTTACAAGATAAGTTAGATACTGTATACTAAATAAGGTCGTAAGACATATCGTAAGCGAAGTATTCGAATCTCCAACGGTTACTTAAGCTTAACGGGATTATTTATTTTTTAGGAGGTAACATTAATGTTAACTACAGAAGCTAAATTAGCAGTAATTAAAGAATACGCTACTCATGAAGGTGATACTGGTTCTCCAGAAGTACAAGTTGCGATTTTGACAAGCCGCATCCAATACTTAACAGATCACTTGAAAGAACACAAAAAAGACCATCATTCCCGTCGTGGTTTGTTGAAATTGGTTGGTCAACGCCGTAACATGCTTGACTACCTTCGTCGTAAAGATATCGAACGTTACCGTTCCCTTATTGAACGTCTTGGTCTTCGTAAATAATAAAATTAGCCGTCCTTTTGGACGGCTTTTTTATTTCATTTCCTTGTGTTATAATGAATTTAGGCAAAGGGAAACGAATGCCGATATTCAATTGTGGCAACACAAAAAAAGGACAGAGCGGCTACTCTGTCCTTTTTTATTGTGCTAGTTGCTATAATAATTAGCTTATTTTTTACTGATGATATATAATAAGAAGGTATACATATAAGAAGATTTTTAGGAGGAATAGGAATGGAACAATTCCAAATGGACCTAGCTGGTCGTACGCTTACGATCGAGACTGGGGAACTTGCAAAACAAGCTGGCGGTGCCGTAATGGTTGGTTACGGTGATACTCGTGTACTCGTTACCGCTACAGGTTCTAAAGAGGCGAAGGATATCGACTTCTTCCCACTTACAGTAGACTATGAAGAAAAAATGTACGCTGTTGGTCGTCTACCAGGTGGCTTTATTAAACGTGAAGCACGTCCACCTGAGTCTGCGATTTTGAATAGCCGTTTGATTGATCGTCCTATTCGTCCATTATTTGATAAAGGTGTACGTAATGAAGTACACGTAGTGGCAACTGTTATGTCTGTTGACCAAGATTGTGATCCTGCAATCTGTGGTATGATTGGTGCTTCTGCTGCATTATCTATTTCTGATATTCCTTGGAATGGTCCTATTGCAGGCGTTCGCATGGGTCGCATCAATGGTGAATTTGTTGTAAACCCAACAAAAGAACAATTGGAAGCAACAGATCTTAATATCGTTGTAGCTGGTACAAAAGATGCTATCCTCATGGTTGAAGGTGGTGCTCAAGAGGTTCCAGAAGAAACTATTCTTGAAGTCATCATGGCAGCTCATGAAGAAATCAAAAAAATCGTAGCTTTCCAAGAAGATATGAAAGCTAAAGTAGGCAAAGAAAAACGCGTATTTGAAAGCAAAGACGTACCTTCTGAAATTGCTGATGCAGTTCGTGCATATGGTCATGATAAACTTGACGCAGCAGTACGTTGTGCAGATAAACAACAACGTGATGCGCAAGAAAGCGAAGTACGTGCCGATGTATTAGCTCACTTTGAAGAAATCTACCCAGATAACTTGGCGGATGTAAATAAAGCATTTGACGCAATGACAAAAGAAATCGTTCGTCATATGATTACAGTTGAAAAAATCCGTCCAGATGGCCGTAAACTTGATGAAGTTCGTCCAATCTCTTGCCGTACAGGTGTCTTACCTCGTACACATGGTTCTGGCTTATTTACTCGTGGTCAAACTCAAGTATTGAACGTTGCTACTGTAGCTCCATTGTCTGAAACTCAAACAATTGATGGCATTGGTTTAGAAACAGAAAAACGTTATATTCACCACTATAATTTCCCATCCTTCTCCGTAGGTGAAACTCGTTCCTCCCGTGGTCCTGGTCGCCGTGAAATTGGTCATGGTGCGTTGGCTGAACGTGCATTGGTACCTGTAATTCCTAGTGAAGAAGAATTCCCATATGCATTGCGCTTAGTATCTGAAGTATTGGAATCCAATGGTTCTAGCTCCATGGCATCTGTATGTGGTTCTACATTATCCTTGATGGATGCTGGTGTACCTATTAAAGCTCCTGTAGCTGGTATTGCAATGGGTCTTGTAACTCAAGGTGAGCACTACACAATCTTAACAGATATTCAAGGTATGGAAGATGCTCTTGGTGATATGGACTTTAAAGTGGCAGGTACAGCAAAAGGTGTAACTGCTATTCAAATGGATATCAAGATTTCTGGCTTGTCTCGTGAAATCCTTCATGAAGCATTAGAACAAGCTCATAAAGGCCGCATGCACATTATGGGAATCATGCTTGATACAATTGCTGAACCACGTCAACAAATGTCTGAATATGCTCCACGTATTATTACAATGAAAATTGATCCAGACAAGATTCGTGATGTAATTGGTTCTGGCGGTAAAGTAATTCGTGGTATCATTGACGAAACAGGTGCAAAAATCGACATCGAAGATGATGGTACAGTATTCATCGCTTCTGTAGATCAAGAAGGTGCTGCTAAAGCACAACAAATTATCGAAAACCTTACTAAAGAGGTTGAAGTAGGTGAAGTATACCTTGGTAAAGTAACTCGTTTAATGGCATTCGGTGCTTTCGTAGAAGTATTACCAGGTAAAGAAGGTCTTGTACACATTTCTAAACTTGCGAAAGAACGCGTTGAAAATGTAGAAGACGTAGTAAATGTTGGTGATGAGATTATGGTAAAAGTTATCGAAATCGATAAACAAGGCCGTATCAATTTGTCCCGTAAAGATTGTTTAAAATAAGAGGTGTTACATGGATATTCGTGGCTTTGAAGTAGTTTCTGCTTTTGAAGAACAAGATATCAATTTACCGACACGTAAAACAACAGAAAGCGCAGGCTATGATATTGAATGTGCTGAATCTGTTACTTTAGAACCAGGCCAAGTAGTATTAGTGCCAACAGGTATTAAAGCTTTCATGGCATACGATGAATACCTTGCCATTCACATTCGTTCTAGCATGGCCATTAAACGCCATCTAGCACTTGTAAATAGCACAGGCATTATCGACAGTGATTACTATAATAATGAGGACAACGAAGGTCATATCATGATCGCTCTACTCAATTATAGTAAAGAAACAGTTTCCCTTGAAAAAGGTGAACGCGTAGCGCAAGGCATCTTTTCAAAATACCTTATCACTAACGATGATGACGCAACAGGCGTACGTACAGGTGGTATCGGTAGCACTGGGACTATGTAAACTATATACGATTCTAAATAGAATGGTGAAAGCCGCTCGACTTATGTTGGGCGGCTTTTTTATGTGTAAAAAAATACGTATTATCTTAGATATACTATAGTCAATCCCAAAGCTTATTGTTTGTATTATTTTGTATAGGAGATTAACTATGGAAACTTTAAAGAAAAATGTTATTACTGTTGAAAACATCAGAGCAGAAATCGAAAGAGCAAAACTGGAAGTACCAAGAGAAGATGAAGATTTTGATGATCGCTATGATCGTTTACATGCAGAGTGGGAGGTAAAAGGCTTAAAAAAATACCGCAAAGAAATTAATGATGCTTTTACTAATAAGGAAACCTTTAAAGATTGGGTAATTGATATCTGGGGAGATATAGAAGCTTATATTGCTGCTATTAATGAAGAGCTAAAACTGCGTGAGATTGAAATAACTCGAGAAGCATCCGAATGCGCTGCATTAATGAAAATTTTTATTCCCTCTGAAAGTGGGCCTAGAGATGAAGCTGAAGAAAAAGTTAAACGTAATCTAGAAGAAGCTTTAGAAGAACATGACCAAAGAATTCTTAACATCTATGATGTAGAAGTAGTACCACTTTTAAAATGGTGTGAAGAATTACTTGTGATGAAAGCCTTTTTAACTAATGATTTCTATATGAAAGGGTCATTTTCTGACAAATTAAAAGAAATATATACAAATGTGTTTACATTGTTAGATCGAAATTTACCAGAAAAAGTTGAATATAGTGATGCTCATTCCTTTGAATATTATGTGGATTTAGAGGATGAATGGGAGTATTTGTACTTAGATGATCTAAATCCTGTAGAAGAACTATTAGCTATATTGCCTGGTAGTCCTTATGAATGTGACGTAATGTATTATGCGAAGTCAATCAATTGGAATATCAAAAATAAGCATGTAAATACTTTTAATGAAAAAGGTAAAGAGTTATATAATTCTTTGACTTGATAATAGTAATGTTATTAATTTCTATAAGTTTAAGTCTGTTTGTATATAAGGGGGATATTATTTAAGAAAGAATAAAATAAACAAGCTTCTGATTAATGTAAAGAATATTGAATGTAGAAAAAAAAAGAAGCAGAACCACAAGAAGATAAAATAAAAGAATCTATTGATAAGAGATAGTATTTTTACTAAAAAATTAGTTAGTTAATTAATATAAGAAGAAAGGCTACATATGAATTTATGTAGCCTTATTATATAGATGAATAAAATATGAAATAATTTATGAATATTTAATGAAGTTTTATTAAAGAAATAATATTATATTGGTACAATATGATTAAAAATTGAGATATTTAAAGCTGATATGGAGATTTATATGGATAATGATGTTATATGTGGTGAATTAAAGCTTAATGAAACTTTTATCAGAGAGCTTATTAGAATTACATTAGAAGAAATTAACTCTAGTAATTATAATAAAACTTTGAACAATATTGATGGAGAATCATTTGACATTTATGAAAGTAAATATACTCTTGATACTGAAAATAAGCAACTAGATTTTCATTCAGAAATTATCCATTATGTTGAAGATTGTATAAAATATAATAATTTAAATATTGATATAGGAGATAAAAATATGTGTTTTAAAGAATTTATAATAAAAATAGTTGATAAGTTAGTGCAATTAACCAACTTTTTGAGAGATGATATTGAGAAAAATAATAAGAATCATGAGACTGAGATTAGTAGTCGTGATTCTGAAATTGAAAGTATTAAAAAGGGACTTAATGATAAAGAGAATAAATTAAATGAAGCTTTAGAAGAGACCAAAAAATTAAAGAGGGCAGTGTCTATCTTATTTGAAGAAAATGAAGCATTAAAAAATGAGTTAAATAGTACATGCAAAGAAGTAAAGCAAATTTTCAATACCATACGAAAAATTGATTCAAAATATATAGATGAGTTAAAGCCTTATATAAGATTAAATAAATTGGAACCATTTATAGTTAGTAGCGCTATAAATATAGATGCCTTAGATAAAATTTGGAGAGTAGCTAAATTAGCTGCTAAGAATAATGAACCAGAGACTAGTGAAATAATAAGAAAATACTTTGAGTATATGGTTAAGTTATTTAATGAAGCCAAAAACGAAAAAGTTGTAACTATTGATGATATAAACGAAGGAGAATTCTATAATATTCATGATTTTGAATGTATAGATCCTAATAAATCCTATGGTGGAATTGTTAGTAAAGTATATCTTCCTGGTTTTATAAATAATTATAATCAAAAACGAATTGAAAAATCATTGGTTGATATTAAGGAAAAATAATATGAAGTCAGTTGAAATAAAAAGACCCTTTAAGGTTTCTATTGGTAATCTATTAAAACTACAAGTTAAGGATGGGCGAAAATCTTTATTATTAGAATTAATTA
>URQX01000087.1 GCA_900550175.1 uncultured Veillonella sp. | reverse complement strand
CGCTAAAGCTTTTACTGAACCCCCGGACTATCCGGGGGTTTTCTATATACAAAAAACTGCTAGCACATTTTTATATGCTAGCAGTAACTTTACTGTGATTATATTATACTATATTATATTCAGTTTTAAGGTCTTACAAATGCTTGTCCCCCATGGTTGACAAGGACATCCCCATCGAGTACCTTTGTGGTAACGTTTTGTAGACTACCTTGGATTTGGCTCATCATAAAGCGATAACCAGGACTATTTAGATGTTTTGTTAAGGCTTCTTGATCACTATAAATTTGGAAAACATACCAATGATTTTTTGCATTTCTTTCACGAAGCACATAACCGGCCTTATAGCCAGCATCGTCTCGAACAGCACGTTCTATATCTAGTTGATATTGACGTTGTACTGTATCGATATCATTGCTATTAACCGTAAACTCTGTCAATGTCACTACTGCTTTACCATCATTGACAATAGATAATGCATCTTTCTTTTCAAACAATAGCACAGACTGTACGTCGTACATTTTACGATTTGTTAATTTAGAACCTACTTCATTAACAAAGTTTTGATACTGATCAGATTTACGATGCGCTTCAATGGCCGCCAAATCTTTATAGATTTCTACTACATATGACTCAGATGGATTTCCCTTTACATGTGCTACATTCATAGATAATGTGTTAGGCTCTTTCTCCATAGATGCTGTTAGATTAGCTACACCTACATTATTATATGTACCTTGTAACTCTGCTGGTACTTCAACTCGATACATATTGACACTAGGTGCTGTATCTACAGATTGATCTCGTTCCATAACAAGAGCCGCAAAGGATGTGCTTACGCCTAATACTGCAATAGCAGATGTTACAAGAATACGTTTTAATAATTTTCTATTCATACATGCTCCGATTCGACTAAATTACAATGTAATATATTCTACTATTGTACCATGTGCTTCAATTAAGTTTACTAAATCTTTTCCCTGTAGCCATACGGTAGCATCATTTTGATTTGGATGTATACCAATTAGATTATCTTTATAATCCGCATCAATGTAGTAATGTACCTTACGCTCTTCATCGTGGAGCAAGCAGAACGGAGATACGTGACCTGGTTTAATCTTCAAAATATCCCATAGCTCTTCTTCGGAACCAAAAGAAATCTTTTTAAGCTTATGGTCCTTACGGAACTGTTTTAGATCCACACGCTTAGAACCACGAACAGTAATCAGATAGTAGTGTTCTCGCTTGTGATCTCGAATAAATAAATTCTTCGCATCCCACTCAGGATATGGCAACTCTACATCGGGCTTATCGTCCATACTAAATAGCGGTGCGTGATCCGTAATTTCAAAATTGATATGATGGTCACGTAGGCAATCATATACGCCTTGTTTGTCTAACATGTAATACCTCTAATATAATTTGGTGAAAGTAAACATCATAGTGAAAGCAACTATATATGTGTTAATTATACACCAATCTTATTCTGAGACTGTATAGGTTCCATCAAATACAAATAATTCAGGATGTTCATGTACAAATACATCTTCAAAGATGCCTTCATATTCATAGACTACATCATCTTTTTTATCGAGAAAATCGAACAACTCCTCTTCATTTTCCCAGTCTTTCAAAATGGTCCATCGTTCTTCCCTATCAAATGGAATGGACCCACCAAAGTAATCGATTACGGATTGTAAATTATCTGCAAGTATATCCATCTTGAAAAGGCGTAACCCCGCAAGAGCATCTTCCCATACAATACCTGTAGAGTTATAGAAGAACTGATGATGCCCGCCATTATTAACCTCAGCGAAATACCAGCATATAGCGTTAAGATATCTTTGCTCTACGGTGAACCCTTTTGCAGATTCTAAATAGTTATCATACGAACCATAAATATTGATAGTCCAATAGGCAGGCTCATTTATAGTCCACATATCATCTGTAGCTAAAATTTCTTCTACAGTAATCGTTCGTTGACGAGGTACACCTTCTCTTTTCTTCTTTTTCTCTGCTATATACTTGCTATAGTTTAAGCATAAATCAGGATAGTCAACTTCACATTTTTCAAAATCCATTTGTAAACGGCACATATCCATGACTTCAAAGCAGTATTCCTTTATATCATTTCGATCTTCTTTAGTCGCTAATTGTACACCATTATCTACTAAAGCTAACATCTGTTGCATGTTCTCTGATGTATAAGCCTCATGATTAGTAGAAGCAATAGAGCCATGAGAGTACGCACAGCGATAATACCACACTGCATCTCTATGTTCTGTATCGATGGCTTTAAATACTTTAATAGCTTCTTCTGGTTTATCGTTATTGTTATAGGCTCTACCAAGCTCGCCTAATAAAGGTACAGATAAGTTATCGATGCCAACCCCCGTCAATACATCGATAATGATTTCCTCTTGACCAATATCATTAAGATCTTTAATAGTTTGTAACTGTTCAGCATCAGACAAAGATAAAAACTGATCAACACTCATAGACATACAATACACTTCCCCTCATATCATTAATATGTATATGGACTCATCTTATCATAATAATAACAAACAACACAAAATAATAAGCACAAAACAATAACTGACTAATTTTAAAATAATAGTTTATAACAAAACAGCTATTTACTAACTACCAAGCCATACAACAAATACAGGAGTACCTTCATCATCATCAGAAACATCGTCGGCATCGTCAGCATCGAATTCATGGTCATCATAGGCTAGATTTTCAAAGAATACATGATCACCGAGTTCTTTATTGGCCATTAAGTTATGTAGCTTGAAAAGAAGCTCTTCAGTAGTAAAGTACTGTCCATTATCTGCTTTAAGTCGAGCATAAATTTCAACTTGCCACATACCATCTTCTTTATCGTATTCTTCTAATTCATCGTCTTCGTATAAGTATTCATTAGGGTGAAGCTGACTTTTACTTTCAATCCAAGCTTCATAGCTTACAAGAATTTCAGGCTCTACTAATGGCGGTAATGTATCACGATTAACATTATGCTCTTCTAAGCATTCATAAAACGCCTTATCGAACTCTTCTCTAGTATAAGTAGTTTTATTAAAAACCCAAGGAATTCCCTTAAACTCATGATAGTAACCTTCATATATTTTATTACCATCTTTATCAGTACCGAGATATTCAATCTGCTCAGTATTCTCATCCTTATTAAACAGTTTTTTAATCGCATCAAAAATCATAGGATAATCCTCCTTGTCATCCTTTGAACTAATAGAGGTTAATCATACTCTACTACTTCACAACATCAAACTAATCTATGTATCTAAAGTAGCTGTTTTGCCATTTTTATGGCAATATATCAGCCATCAATAGCAAAGTAATTTAAATCTTCAAACTCATCGTCCCAAAATTCAAAGCAAAATATATGCGTATAATCAAAGGTTTGTTCACAATAGGTTACAGTACCTAGCTCTGGATCAATTTGAGGGATACCGATCCGTTCTTTCACATCATCTATAGTAATAGATTCATCATACATTTCTTGTATATCTTCAAGCATAAAAGCAGCAATCTTATCAATATTTTTATGGTAATTTTTGGCAAGAACTTTTACAGTATCTAAATAATCACCTGATGGTTTCTCATCCCAACAAAATTCTAAGCCTTCATAAAGAAGTCTATAATCACAATATCTCTCATTATATACGAGTTCATTTTCACTCATAGGCATCCTCTCTCTCATCACAATGCTTCGATTTCAAATTACTAAAATACTTTCTCAATATTTTACACGAAGGCTATATAAAATAACGTAGCCCAAAGCACAAAAGTATATACTTTCTAAGTATATAGCAAAAGCCCCTCGCATAAGCGAAGGGCTAATCTATTATATCTCTATTAGTTAGCTACCACAGCATGTATAGAATACAGGTATACCATCTTCGTTATCTATAAGCCCGTAACCTTCACATTCATGGCCTTCGTATTCAATACCTTCAAAGAATACGTGATCACCCAGTTCTTTATTAGCCATTAGATTATGCAATTTAAAGAGCAACTCTTCTCTTGTAAAATATGTACCATTATCCGCTACAAGATAAGCCATGATTTCTACTTGCCACATACCATCTTCTTTATCGTCTTCAAGTAGTTCTTCGTCGGTTACACGTTCATTATCAAAGAGTTGGTCTACACTTTCAATCCAAGCTTCATAGGTTACTAGAATTTCAGGTTCATCTAATATATCGTCGTTATCTGCTTGATCCTCATCTACATATTTCTCTACTACTTTATTGTATTCTTTAGAAAACTCTTCTCTGTTATATGTATGTTTATTAAATACCCAATGGACTTCATCATATGTAGGATAGTTAACTTCTTCATATTCATTAACATCTTCAATATCTTTACGTTCTGTAGTATCTTTACTATTTTTCTTATCGTAGAAATTTTCAATGGTTTCAAATATCACAGGATAATCCGTCTTGTACTCTTTTGGCTTAATTTGAGTTAATAGATATTTTACAACTTCACAACACCAACCAAGTTGTTTATCTAAGTGGTCTTCTTTTGTCATTTTCATGGCCGTCTCTATTAACTGTAAAGCTTTCTGTACATGTTCAGCTTCGTAGCTTTCACTACATGCTAAAGACGCATGAGCATAGCCACACCGATAATACCAAGACCAATCACGATGTGCCTCATCTATACGATCAAATAACTCGATAGCCTCTTCTGGTCGACCATTATTGTTATACATACGTCCTAAGGTGCTTAGCAATATAGGCGACAAATTATCGATACCTATGTTAGTTAACAGCTCCATAGCACGATCAGCATCTAGGTCCTCTTGTTCATTAAGGAGCTTAACCTTTTCCGCATCACTTAAAGATTGAAACTCTTCATCCGTAATCTCTTCTATACTGATATATAAGTTCTTAATAAAGTCACCAAAGTTATCTGCTAACAGAGTGATTGAGTAATCACCTTCTTGGTCAACACGTACTACCTTAGGTTCACCGGTAGGACTACACTCACGATAATCGAGGAAAATCATATCATGACCACCAGAAATCGTATCGGCTACAACGATACCAATAGGAGGATACTCCCATTTAGAAATCCAAAACTCGTTGCCAAACTGCCCCAATATAGAATTCTTTTTATCTCTATCAATGCCATATATGCCTGTTACATATACACAGTCGCCATTATTATTTATAAAGCAGTTCTTATTCAATACACCGCCATTATGATTGTTAAGTAATTCAATATATGCTGCAGGCAATGTATAGCCTAGCTCAGATTCAGCATCCTTAATATCCTTATCCGTAACAGGTTTACCTATATAAGATTCAAATGCATAATCAACATCGTTCCAAAATCCGATCCAATTAAAGTCTTTTAGATCACTCATAATACGCCCTCCTAGTTGCATAGATTATCTTAATCAAATGGTTTCTCATCAGTGGAATATTCTTTAATTAAAGCTTTTACCCTGCGTCGTATCAAAATGGTATCAACCATATAGGAAGCAATGATATAAGGAAATGCATTTATAATCGCTATAGGTGCTAATATAACTGCTACTCGCAATAGGTCTAGTGAATATGCATACCACTTAAAATCGATGTTATTTAAAATGGGTATGACATAGTCAAAGACTTTTATCTCCCATTGCATTAGCGGGTTTAATTCTTCACTTGTTCCTAATAGCCAAACGAAACTTACGGCAAAGATCAATGCATATAATATGCCAACTGGAATCAATATCTTCGCTCTCTTTTTTAACAGATCACGGCAAATCTCATATTCTTCCTCTGGTGTTACATCGTATACCATATTACATTGAATCTGAATCCGTCTAAATCGATAACGAATATACTTATACAAAAGGTTATTCGGTGTATATAGCATAATAAGCTCCACAGTATCCTTTACAGGCTTTCCATCTTCGGTCTTAAATCTAGTACGACTTCCCAACTATCTAATGATGGAACCTTACGATGTGCGATAAAATCTTCTATTATCTGTAATACCTCTTGATGGCCCAGCTCATTTTTACCATATATGATGGCACCTCGATCGCAATCATTAGTTACACTAAGTTCTATATGTAATAAGTCCGTATCTTGATCACTACAAACCTGTACAAAGTTATATAGTTTATTATCTATGGAGATTGCCTTTGATGGAGAAATAACTACAAAGTCTTGCTCTTGGTCCTCAATAGCATACAGATTTTGTTCAACTTCATTCAGTGTAATACCCTCATATTTATAGGTGCCTACATCAATGGACCAATCCGTATATGTTTTCTCAAATGTATCTGTCATATGTATTGTCTCTCCTTTACGATATACCCTAAAATAATGTTTCTAATTGACCTGCCATATCGGACATAAACTCATCAAATTTACAAAGCTCTCGCAGTTCTTGATGTTCTATATCATAACAAGAAATCTTTTTAGACTTAGGGTCCCACACAATTTGCCAATCATTATACTCACCTAGTTCTTTAGATAAACGTAATACATTACGACGACCTAATTTAAATGGAATCGTATCAGTAAGTGAGAAGAACTCTATAGATATAAAATCAGAGTCTGGCAATTCAAAATAGAGAGTATCTCCCTCTAAAAACGATACTAACGCCTTTGGTAGTTTAAATGGCTTTAATTGATCCATTTTATTTTGTATATCATGGAACTCAGTAGGCTCTAATGATTTAAAATACTCTGCCATTTCCATATCGCCTTTTTCAATAGCAATACTATAGGGACGCATACCTTCCTTTTCCATGATGGTCACATCAGCACCATGTTCTACCAAATATTTACACATCTGTAAATCCACATACCGTGCCGCTACACACAATGGGGTTGGCTTAAAGGGATACACAGAATCAGGCTTATTGTAGTTAATATCTACACCATTACAAATAAAGAAATCTAGAACCTCATAATTTTTCTCTGTAATGGCATTTCTGAAAGCTTTACCGCCATATTTCTGTACCGTATGGCCTAAGTCATGAATAA
>URQX01000086.1 GCA_900550175.1 uncultured Veillonella sp. | reverse complement strand
CTACATAAATATATAGATACATATGGCTCTGTCCACGCAGCAACTCGTCACATTAGGGACGAGTTTTCTGTGTCTATGGAAAAGCTTAATACATTAGGGGCCATCGGTGAGTATCAACGTCCATTTTTAGCTGATACAGACGATAAAAAGGTGAGTCTCTATTGTGGTATTCCATTTTGCGATACTCGTTGTGTATACTGCTCGTTTCCTTATGGGCTCTATCAGGATTACACTGATAAAAGCCAATTTTTAACAGCTTTAGGTCGTGATATAGAGGATATGAAAACTATTATTCAGTCTTACGGCTTAATGGTAGATACCCTCTATATGGGGGGCGGTACACCGACGGTATTAGGGGACGAAGACTTTCACCAAGTCCTAAAACAGTTATCTGTTCTAGTGCCAGAAGAACATGAGTTTACTGTAGAGGCGGGGCGTCCAGATTCTGTTAATCCTCGGAAGATACGATCTATGCTCGATTTTGGTGTAAATCGTATCAGTATTAATCCACAAACGATGCAAGACGATATTTTGCGTCGCATTGGGCGTGGACATAGTGCGCATGATATTGATGAGCTGTTACAATATGTAAAAGTTCATACACCATTTGCAGTAAATATGGATTTTATTGCAGGTTTACCACATCAAACGATGCAAAACATGGTAGAGAATATGGATTACGTATGTCAAAATTTGCCGGAAAATGTTACAATTCATACGTTAGCATTAAAACGTGGTAGCCCATTGTATGATTTAAATATGCAAGATGATATCCCTGAGGAACATCTCGTAGCAGAAATGGTACAATATGGTAAAGAGCGTCTTGAAGCAGCTGGCTATGTGCCATATTATCTATATCGCCAGCAATATATGAGAGGGCAGTTAGAGAATATTGGCTATACCTTGCCGGGTAAAGCGTGCGAATATAACATTCAGATCATGGAAGAGCGACAAAGTATTCTATCCATGGGTCCAGGTAGCTCATCTAAGTGGATGCGGGCCCCTGAATATCGTCAATTGAAACAGCACATGCCAAAGGATGTTGATGTTTACCACGCAACAATAGATGCACTATTAGAGAAACGACATAGAATTTGTGAAAAATTTTGGGAGGTTGTGTAATGGCTATTAGAAAACCAAGAGGTACACAAGACTTTTTGCCAGAGCAAATGATAAATTGGCACTATATTGAGCAACGTATGCGTGAAATTTGTAAAGTATACGGGTTCAATGAAATTCGCACACCTGCCTTTGAAGATACTAAATTATTCTTGCGCGGTATCGGTGAAACTACAGATGTAGTACAAAAGGAAATGTACACATTTACGACAGGCGATGATGGTGGTTCTAGCTTCACATTGCGTCCGGAAAATACAGCATCTGCTGTACGGGCCTACTTAGAAAATAAAGTATATGGTAAAGAAGGTCTTACAAAATGGTATTACATGGGGCCTATGTTCCGTCATGATAAACCACAAGCAGGCCGTTATCGTCAATTCCACCAATTTGGTGCAGAGGTACTAGGCTCTCAATCTCCAGTTGTAGATAGTGAAGTTATCTGCATGGTTGTACAATTGTTGAAAGACTTTGGTCTTAAAGACCTCAATGTAGAGGTGAACTCGGTAGGCTGTCCAACATGCCGCCCTGTATATCGTGAAAAATTAATTGAATTCTTTGAACCTAAAAAAGAACAATTATGCAGTGATTGCCAAGAACGTTTATATAAAAATCCATTGCGTATCTTGGATTGCAAAAATGAAACATGTAAATCTTTGTCCGTAGGTGCTCCTGAAATTCACGAACATTTATGTGAAGAGTGTCATGATCACTTCGAAGAATTAAAGACATATTTAACAGCTGCTAATGTGCAATATACATTGAACCCTCGCCTTGTACGAGGTCTTGATTATTACACAAAGACAGCATTCGAAGTACAATACACCCCATTAGGCGCACAAAGTGCCGTTGCAGGTGGTGGTCGTTACGATGGCCTTGTAGAGGAACTTGATGGTCCTCATACGCCAGCAATTGGCTTTGCTATGGGCATGGAGCGGTTGCTATTAGCTCTTGAAAAACAAAACTTATTGCCTGAACCAACTGTAGAGCCATCTGCATTTGTAGTGGCTCTTGGTGATGCGGCTAAGGTAGAGGCTTTCAAAATTTGCCAAGCATTGCATGATGCATATGTAACCGTTGAAATGGACGGACAGGGCAAGAGTATGAAGGCACAATTAAAATATGCTAACAAAATTAATGCAAAATATGTTATCATATTGGGTGATGATGAATTGGCTCGTGGGGAAGCCATAATCCGATTCATGGAAACTAGTGAACAAGAGACTGTATCCCTCGATACAGTGTCTGAACGTATAACTTCTTTGGTGAAAGGATGACAATTAGAATGGAAACAATGCAAGGCTTACACCGTACGCACGGTTGTGGCACCATCTCTGAACAAGAGGTAGGTAAAGAGGTCGTATTATGTGGTTGGGTTGAACGCCGTCGTGACCACGGTGGTTTGATTTTCTTGGATTTACGCGATCGTTCTGGCGTAGTACAAGTAGTAGCGTCTCCAGACCATAACGTAGAATCTTTCCACAAAGCAGAGGATGTTCGTAACGAATATGTGCTTTGTGTACGTGGTAAGATTACAAAACGTGATGAAGCAGCTATCAATCCAAACCTTCCTACAGGTGCATACGAAATGTTCTGTGAAGAGTTACGCGTATTGAACTCCGCTAAAACTCCACCATTCTATATCCAAGATGATATCGATGTAGATGAAAATATTCGTTTGAAATATCGTTACCTTGACTTGCGTCGTCCAGAAATGCAACGCAACTTGACTTTGCGTCATAAAGTAACGAAAGCAATGCGCGACTTCTTTGATAGCCGCGATTTCTTGGAAATTGAAACTCCAATGCTTACTAAATCTACACCTGAAGGCGCTCGTGACTATTTAGTACCTTCTCGTGTAAATGCTGGTACATTCTATGCATTGCCACAATCTCCACAAATTTTTAAACAAATCTTGATGGTTGCTGGTTATGAAAAATACTTCCAAATCGTTCGTTGCTTCCGCGATGAAGATTTGCGTGCAGACCGTCAACCTGAGTTCACTCAGCTCGACTTGGAAATGTCCTTCGTAGATGAAGAAGACATTTACTCCATGCTTGAAGAAATGATTGCCCATGTATTCAAAAATGCATTGGGCAAAGAAATCACATTGCCTATGCCTCGCATTACATGGGATGAAGCAATGGATAAATATGGTTCTGATAAACCAGACCTTCGTTTCGACATGGCGTTTACTGATGTAACTGATCTTGTAAAAGATACAGAATTTAAAGTATTCCGCTCTGTAATCGACAATGGTGGCGTAGTTAAAGGTATCGTAGTACCTGGTGACGCTGGCATTCCTCGTCGTGAACTTGATGACCTCGTTGAATATGTAAACCGCTACGGCGCAAAAGGCCTTGCATGGGCTTGCTTCAACGAAGATGGTTCCATCAAGTCTCAAATCATGAAGTTCTTAGGTGAAGATACAATCCGTAATATCGGTGAAAAAATGGGCGCTAAAGGTGGCGACCTTGTATTGATGATTGCAGATAAACCTGCAACTGTAGCACGTGCATTAGGTGAATTGCGCCTTGAAATGGCACGCCGTATGAACATGATTGACCAAGATAAATTGGCATTCACATGGGTAACTGACTTCCCTATGTTCGAATATAATGAAGATGAAAAACGTTATGTTGCAATGCACCATCCGTTCACAATGCCTCGTCATGAAGATCTTGATAAATTGGAATCTGATCCTGGCAGCGTAAAAGCGATTGCTTATGATATGGTATTGAACGGTGTTGAAATCGGTGGCGGTTCCTTGCGTATTTACCAATCCGATGTACAAGAAAAAGTATTCAAAGCTATTGGTTTATCTGAAGAAGAAGCTAAATCTAAATTCGGCTTCATGCTTGATGCATTCCAATACGGTGCACCTCCTCATGCAGGTTGTGCATTCGGTCTTGATCGTCTTGTTATGTTGATGGCAAAACGTCAATCTATCCGCGACGTAATCGCATTCCCTAAAACACAATCTGCTTCCGATGTAATGAGCCAAGCTCCATCTGAAGTAGAACCTAAGCAATTAAAAGAGTTGCATATTAAACCAGATATCGAGGAAGAAGAAGAACAATCTTTAGTGTAAAAAACATAGGCAAGAATTGATTAAATTTGAAATGTCAAGACTTGTGTATTATGAATCTTTCTGATACTATTTATGTATAAGATATCCCTGCCATGTGCGTGTGATATCGCAGTTTTGAGCCAACACATTTACTTCGGGAGTCCGAACTCTCGTCTGAACGTTACGCCCTTACGGGACAACTGCAAGATGAGGAGGACACCCACCTGCCCTAAGCAGGATCAAAACGCGGTACATTACGGCATGGTGGGGCTTTTTTGCGTGTAAAAATGGCAATTAATGTCATATACTATATTAAGAAATAGGCTTGTATATATCGCTATCAATGGCTATTGATACATGTATTGCGTGCTTAATCAATATAATTTGCTGAATCGATAGATACACAGTATAAAATATTGGACTTAATAGTTAGATACTATGGATTGAGGTGATAGAATGGATAGTTTATTTGATATGACGCCTACCAATACGTATGAACCGTTACCTGTGCGGATGCGTCCTACTACATTAGACCATTTATATGGTCAAGAGAAAGCGGTAGGGAAGGGAACTTTCTTGCGTGCCATGGTTGAAAAGGATACAATTCCATCCATGCTTTTTTATGGACCCTGTGGAACGGGTAAAACTACACTAGCAGGTATTATTGCTAAGGTTAGCAATAGTCATTTTGTAAATTTAAATGCTACTAATGCTGGTATAGGCGAGTTGCGCAACATCATAGAGGATGCTCGTAAGCGCGTACGGTCATTACAACAAAGAACCATTTTATTCCTCGATGAAATTCATCGTTTTAATAAAAGCCAACAAGATGTGCTATTGCCTTGTGTAGAGGATGGTACGATTATTCTTATTGGTGCTACTACAGAAAATCCATTTTTTGAGGTAAATAGGCCACTTTTATCTCGTCTAAGATTAATTACCTTAGAGGCACTTACACCGAAGGCTATAGGCCAAATTCTGCGCCGTGCTATTACAGATGAAGAAGTAGGTCTTGGTAAACGTCATCTACAGGTAACAGATGAGGTTCTTGAAGATGTAGGGATTTTCGTCAATGGCGATGGGCGTATGGCTTTAAATATTTTAGAGCAAGCTGCAGCAATGGTACCTGATGAGGGGATTATTACCATAGAGATTTTAGAGAAGGTCGTAGGACGTCGAATTTACACATATGATAAAAAAGGCGATAGTCACTACGATACGATTTCTGCTTTTATTAAAAGTATGCGTGGTTCTGATGTACAAGCGACGGTTCATTATTTAGCTCGTATGATTGAAGCTGGAGAAGATCCTAATTTTATCGCTCGCCGTATCGTAATTTGTGCAGCTGAGGATGTAGGCCTTGCAGATCCGCAAGCTTTAATTCTTGCCAATGCAGCCGCACAAGCAGCTCATATGGTAGGATTCCCTGAAGCGCGTATCATATTGTCTGAGGCAGCTTGTTATGTTGCATTAGCGCCAAAAAGTAATTCTGCTTATATGGCAATCGATGCAGCTATTGCTGATGTACGTCATAAGGAATGTGGTCAGGTTCCAGATCATTTAAAGGATAGTCATTACAGTGGGGCTAGCAAACTAGGTCATGGGAACACCTATAAGTATGCTCATAACTATCGGAATGGCTATGTAAAACAGCAGTATTTGCCAACACCTCTTAAGGATGCTACCTATTACAATGGTATTAAAAGAGGCAAAGAAGAACAGTTACTTCACGACTGGGAGGAACGGCGTAAAAGCTAACTAAATACTTCGATATATGCTATAATATAATGATAAGTTAATTTACAGTAGTGTTATATAAGTAAGGGGTTTGTATAGATTTATGGCAGAAGAAAAAACTTCCACCAAAAAACGCAATACACGACGAAAGCGAACAAGTACAAAACAGCAAACTAAGTCCCAAGGGTTTTCCTTGCGCAGCGAAGTTAAAGGCTTAATTGTAATTGCCTTTGCAGTTATTTCTCTGCTCGGATTCTTTGGCTTTGAACTGGGGCTTGTAGGACAGATTTTAACCGGAATATTTCGTTATGGCTTTGGCCTAGGCGGTATTATTCCTTGCCTTGGCGTTTTCTGGATAGGCTGGCGATTATTGTATAAGGGAACATTTATTTCCATTACTAAACGGGGCATTGTAATGACCTTGTTCTTCCTATTTTTGCTGGCCCTTGTTCCATTGTGGCGTGTTCCTGAGGGGCAGGAACTGATTACAACACAATTGGCTAATCAAGGCGGTGTTGTAGGTGGAGCAATCGCTACATTCCTTCGCACATTATTAGGTGAGCTAGGGGCCATCATTTTAGATGTGTTCTTATTATTAGCCTTTGGTATTCTAATTACCCGTTTGTCCTTGCGCAGTGGCTTACAAAAGGCGGCGGATAAAACTCAAGTCGGATTAGATGTGGCTAAAGAGGTGGCTGCTGAGAAGGTAGCTGTAGCTAAAGAGGTCTTTGAAGATTGGAACGAACAACGCAAAGAGGCAGCAGAACAACGTAAAGCCTATAACAGGGAAAAGGATACACGCTTTGCTGATGCTGCAGATCAAGCGTTAGATACATTGGAAAAACGCGGTATAACTACTGATAGAGATAATTTTGAACCTAGTGCAATTGTAGAGAATGAACCTATGGCAGACACAGTCACAACTGTGGAAACACCAAAGGCTCCTACATCTTGGAAAGAATTAGCAGAGATAGAGGCACGCAATCGAGCAGCAGAACAATTGGCGAATATTTCTGAAGCTTCTGGTGACGCTAAGTCTTATGATGCAGATGATTTCGATCAATTCTCTGATGCTAGTAAATCTACAGGTGATGACTATGTATATGTTCCGG
>URQX01000085.1 GCA_900550175.1 uncultured Veillonella sp. | reverse complement strand
CATTTTGAACTGTGCTCAATCGATGGGCAATAACAAATGCAGTACGCCCTTTCATAAGACGATCTAACGCCTCTTGTACAAGCTTTTCACTCTCAGTATCTAATGCAGATGTCGCTTCATCAAGAATTAGAATACGAGGATCTTTCAAAATAGCACGTGCAATAGCTACACGTTGACGTTGACCGCCAGATAAGGAGCTACCGCGTTCGCCAACAATTGTATCGAGACCATCAGGCATCTTTTCCACAAACTCAAGCACATTAGCAGCCTTAGCCGCTTTATATACTTCTTCATCAGTGGCATCTAATCGACCATATAAGATATTTTCTTTAATTGTGGCATTAAACAATACGGTTTCTTGTGGTACAAGACCAATTTGTTCACGTAACGATTTAAATGTAACGTCTTTTACATCATAACCATCTATCGTGATAGCACCACCGGTTACATCGTAAAAACGAGGTAACAAATTCGCAAGAGTGGTTTTACCAGCTCCAGATGGACCAACAAGAGCTACGCTTTCACCAGCCTTAACAGACAAGGTAAAATTTTCAAGCGCTGTTTTTTCACCATCATAAGAGAAGGAAACATCTTTAAATTCTACATTACCTTTGATGGATGGCAATATAATAGCATCTTGTTTTTCCACAACATCAGTTTTAGTATCTAAGATTTCAAATACACGATCAGCTGCAGCCAATGCTTTTTGGATATTGCCGTACACTTGGCTTAAACGTTTAACAGGGTTAGACAAGTTGATTGCATAAATTAAGAATGCAATTAAAGAGCCTGCTGTAATAGTTCCTGTTACTACAGAATAGCCACCATACCAAAGAATAACTGCCACTGCAATAGCCGCAGAAAACTCAACCATTGGGCTTAGTAAACTAGTCAACTTAGTAGCTTTAATAACAGCTTTAAAGTTACGATCGTTTTCATCTTCAAAACGCTTGCGTTCAAAATCTTCACGGGCAAAAGATTTTACTACTCGAATAGCGCTGATAACCTCTTGTAAAAGTGCCGTAATATCTGCTACACGACCTTGTACATCATGCCCCGCTACACGAAGCTTTTTACCAAATACATTGATAATCACAAGCACTACAGGAACCGTAATGAAGGTAACAAGTGTCAATTTCCAATCAATGAGAAGCATAGACACGAGAGAACCTATCAGTGTTACAGATTCTGTAATAAAGGAAATTAAGTTATCCACTACAGCAGACTGAAGCGCAGCAACGTCATTTGTAAGATTACTCATGATAACGCCTGTTTTACGGCGATCAAAATAAGATAAACTTAATCTTTGTAAATGATTAAAAATAGCCTCCCGTACATCGATGATGACACGCTGTCCAATATAGGACATATTATACGTTTGACCATAGGTAGCAAAACCACGAATTAAGAATATAAGAATGATCGCCCCTACAATGAGGTTCAACATAAACATATTCTTTTCATCTAATACTTGGTCTACTACATTTTTAATAAGCCAAGGAACTACCAAGTATGCCGCAGCCGCAACAATCATGCAGAATACGGCAAAAATCATGCGCTTATAATAAGGCTTTACAAAATATAAGAGCCTAGAATAACTATTCATTACATTTCTCCTTACCGAGGTTATATACCAGTTCCGCTACACGCTTTACAGCACCTGGTTCACCTAATTTATGATGTACTTCACGCAATTCGCTACGCATCGCTTCATTGCGTTCCACATCAGTTAGAAGAGGTTCCACAAGGGATACAATAGCCTCAGGTGTTACTGCATCTTGTAATAACTCAGGAATTACTTCTTTGCCAGCTACAATGTTAGGCAACCCTACATGGGTCACATTAACGACCATCTTCCCAATGCCATATGTAATTGGAGATACGCGATACAACAAAATAGTTGGTAACTCCATCATAGCCGTTTCTAATGTAGCAGTACCTGAGGCGGCAAGACACACATCACAAATCTGCATCAAATCATACGTATGATCTTCTGTAATCGTCACAGGAACTTTATGAGCATCTATGAAAGTTTCTAATTCACTACGATCGATGGTGTGTGCTCGAGGCAAGAAGAATTGAATATCTTCATGGTTCGCCATCAATTGCTCGCCACTTTTTAACATCGTATCTAGTAAGGATAACACCTCTTGCTTACGGCTTCCAGGCATGAGCAGTACTTTTTTAGCCTCTTTACTAGCTCCAAAATATTCCTCAGCCTCATCTTTACTCATCGTAGGATGTACGATATCCAATAGTGGATGGCCTACAAACTCTACATCACATTTATATTTGCGATACGCGTCTGCTTCAAAAGGAAAGATAGATGCCACCTTAGTGACATACTTGCGAATTGTATTGCCACGGCTACTATGCCAGGCCCAAATCGTAGGAGCAATATAATAAAGAACAGGAATTCCCAATTCATGAGCTACAGCTGCTAGTTTCATATTAAAACCAGGGTAATCTACACAAACGAGAATATCTGGTTTTTCCTTCATCATGACGCGTTTTAAATAGGTGCGAAGTTTAAAGAATTTCGGTAGTGATTTTACAATCTCTACAATCCCAATAACGCCTAAATTTTTAATATCATATACGATTCGAACACCAGCGCGTTCCATCAAGGTACCACCCATACCAAACATATCAATCGAAGGGTCTATTTCTTTCAGTGCATTAGCAACACTGGCCGCATGAGTATCACCGGACGCTTCACCGGCGGAAAACATGACTTTCATTATGCATCCTTTCTGGAATCTACAAACTCTTGGTCAACAGCACAGATAACAATACCATGGCGGTTTGCCAAATCTAGTACATCTTGTTGTTGAACAAAAATAGTCTTTTCAGCCTCTACAGCAAGGACTTTACACCCACTATCAATCATGGACATTAATGTTTTTATCCCTACAGCAGGAACATCAAAACGAACATCTTGATTTGGCTTTTCCGTTTTAACAACAACCGCATCGCCACGGCCTAATTCACCGCCACGCAAAATACACTTATCAGTGCCCTCAATAGCTTCAATAGCCATAGCCGCTTTGTGTTTTACAACTACTGTTTGACCAATATCAAGTCCACCCATTTGCTTAGCTAGTTCAAAGCCAAAGCAAATATCTGCCCATTGTTCATCAGTAGGCTGTGTTTTTGAAAGCACCCCCACCTTTGGCATAAATGGTTTAAGGTATACGGTTTGATCTAATACTTTAAACCCTTCTCGTTCGATTTCATCCACGATGGCGAGCATGATAGTGTCATCTTTACGATTTTTAAGGCGTTTAAGAACACCTAATGTTTTTAAATCAGGGAATGTAAGACCTTTGAAGAGAATTTCCTTAGTCACTTTACCTAACATAGTTAATTCTTCAACACCTTCTTTTTTCAAGGTTTTAAAAATCTTACCTAATTTAGCAACACCAATATCATAGAAAGCATCGGCCTCAGTCTTTAAAGCCGGGTCTACATCTGGAACTACACCGATAACGACCACCTCATGACCTAATACATGAGCAGCACGCATGAATTCTACAGGCAAAACGCCAATGCCTGCAATCAATCCTACCTTTGCCAAGACTATACCTCCTAGATGACCTATGGCCTATATATCAATTAGTGATTACAAATTTACAATACTTAATGCCTCAAAAAAGACATAATCATATACAATATATTGTACTATAAATGGGCACTTTTTACCATTAAAACACTATGTTTTATGCCTATTTCTTCAACATTTTAGAAGAATTTTTCCACGCTCTTTTTTACATTTTGTAACAGTAAAAAATATTCCAATATTTTTATCAAAATATTTTATATTTATGAGCTACTTATATAAATTTTACATTATAGTAAGAGCCTATTATTCATTGATTACATAAAGTATTTATGGACTAAAGAAAAAGACCTCGTACATTATACGAGGTCTTTTTCTTTAGTCGCGACGAGTACGCATAATACCACGATCGGCATTGCGTAAGAATCGTAATAAATTTTCAATTTCTACAGAAGAATCTAATTGCATTTCCATTTCTTCAATAGCCTTAGATAAACTAAAGCCAGAACGATAAATAATACGGAATGCTTGTTTTAAATCTCGGCGCACATCTTCTGAAATGCCTGCACGAGATAAACCAACAGAGTTAAGGCCAATAACACGCGCTGGTTGACCATCAGCAATGACATACGGTGGAATATCTTGAACCACCTTCGCCATACCGCCAACCATTGCATTGCGACCAATTTTAACAAACTGATGGATACCTGCAAGACCACCAATAACTACGCGATCTTCAACGATAGCATGACCAGCAAGGCCTGCACAGTTACTCATAATTACATTGTTGCCAACGATACAGTTATGAGCCACATGTGTGCATGCTTGAAGTAAGCAATTATTGCCTACACGTGTTTCTTCACCTTCTCCAGTAGCGCGGCTAATAGTTACGAATTCACGGATAACCGTTTCATCGCCAATATTACAATAGCTTTTTTCGCCTTTAAATTTTAAATCTTGCGGTTCCAACCCAATAGATGCGTTAGGGTAAATCTCACAACGCTTACCAATGGTTGTCCAACCACCAATTACAACATGCGCACCGATTTGTGTGCCATCGCCAATCTCGACGTGTTCACCAATTACAGCGCCAGGACCTACGATTACATCTTTGCCCAATTTAGCATTTGGATGGACTATGGCTGTACTATGGATGTTGGATTCTGCATTTTCCATGCCTACAACTATCACTACAATCACTCCTCAATTATTATACAAGGGCAAACATGTATTCACCGCTAGCGCACAATTTGTCGCCAACATAGGCACGGCCTTCAACCTTACCCATTTTACCTTTGATTTTAACAATATCTACTTCCATGCGCACTTGATCACCAGGTTTTACAGGGTGACGGAAACGAACCTTATCAATACCTGTAAACATAGGTGTAAGACCGCGATTTTCTTCAGGATATAGTAATGCTATACCGCCAACTTGAGCAATAGCCTCAGTCAATAATACACCTGGCATTACTGGATTACCTGGGAAGTGTCCTTGGAAGAACAATTCGTTGAATGTAGCATTTTTAATGCCCACAGCACGTTTCATAGGTTCTAACTCAACGATGCGATCTACCAAAAGCATAGGATAACGATGAGGTAAAATTTCTAAAATGTCTTCGTGATTAAGAATCATGGCTGTGTCTCCCTTATTTCTTCCATTATACTACGAGCCAATCTTGAATTTAATTCATGACTCGATTTCAAAGCAATTACATGACCTTCAATGCGTCCTAACAAGAATAAGTCGCCTATCACATCTAATGCCTTATGACGAACTAACTCGTCATCAAAGCGAGGTACAGACAAACATTTCTCATCATCATAAACCAACGCATTATCAAGGCTACCACCTTTTGCAAGGCCCATGGCCTGTAATTGTTCTAATTCTTTCATAAATCCGATAGTTCTAGCAGCGCTAATATGTTCTTTAAAGTATTCTGGAGAAACTTCAAAATCACAATGTTGCGTACCAAGTAACGGATGGCTGTTAATAGAGGTAAATGTAACGCGATAGCCATCGTATGGCAAGATAACTACGAATCGGTCGCCATCATAAATAGCATGAGATCGAGTTACTTTATAGACATGACGTAGCGCAGTTTGCTCCTGAATGCCCGCCTCTTCAATAAGGCCTATAAAAATAGCACTACTGCCATCACCTACAGCAGGTTCAGGAGAATCCATCTCTATATAACAGTTGTCAATATTCATAGCACTGAACGCAGCCATCACATGTTCTACAGTGAAAACTTTCGCTTCACCATTTTCCAATGTAGTAGCGCGCATAGTGTTCGTCACATTATCAATGTGTGCTCGCACAGAAGGATGTCCTTCAATGTCCGTGCGGACAAACACAATTCCTGTATTTTCAGGTGCAGGTTTAAAAACCATATTTACTGGTTCACCGCTATGAAGGCCAATCCCTTGATATGAAATAGCCTGTTTTATTGTTTGTTGTGGCTTACTCATAAGAAAGTCCTTTCATAATCTGAATTCACGTTTACTATACACCAATATGTATTATACCCTATTTGCATAGGTGATACAAGAAATTTACCATATATTCATTGATTTTGAAAGCCTTTTTCACATAATTAAATTTATATAAATTTAATTATAAATACTACTTTATACACTACAAAAGAAAAAGAGACTTTACTATGCTTAATTCATGCGATATCTAAATCGATACTACATAAATACACATGTAAAATCTCTTTATATTTATTAATTAGTGAAACCAATCCTCAGGATATCGTCGAATATAATCTTCAATAAACTCATTTAAAAGAGTTGTAGTTACTGCTATATCACGCTTTTTATCATCTGTACGCGCCACATAAATTGGTGGATGTACTTCGATCTCGTGTTTTTCAGAAAACGGACTATAATGTATCGTCACAAAAATAATTGGTACATCTTGCATGCGAGCCAATACAGCTGGACCAGCAGCCGTTAAAGTTTCATAACCAAAGAATGGTACAAGAACACCATCATCACCGGGATCCTGATCCATAATAAGCCCTAAAAAAGCACCTTTTTTTAGTTCGTTAATCATTTCACGTACACCGGTTTTATAAGTTACATGTTGATGCATAATGCGACGATATTCATTGATAAACTTGTCGGCATCACCATTCTGTTTCATGGCCACAGAAATCAACGGATATCCTTCCGAAGCAAGAACACCACCAAGGAGTTCCCAATTACCACTATGAACAGCAGCTAAGATTGCACCTCGACCATTTTCTAAGGCATCATCTAAGTATTCTCGATTAATAAACTCTACCATATCTTTGTATGCGCCATCCTTAATTTCAGGATAGCGTAGTACATCAATGATCATACGGCCAAAGCGAGTAGTACTAGCTTTCGCAATACGTCGAGCTTCTTTTGGATCATCTGTAATATTACAGAATAGAATTTGGCCTATCGCCAGGCGCTTGCGTGTAGGCGGCACTGCTAGCCACGCAATTTCCCCAAGCAATGTACCAATAGCATATTGCAAACCTTTAGGTAATAAGCAAATAAAGG
>URQX01000084.1 GCA_900550175.1 uncultured Veillonella sp. | reverse complement strand
TTCGCCTTATAGGCGTAAAGAAGAACCACCGGCTAAGCCGGTGGGTAGCTTTTTTGTTATATAATAGGTGGAAGTATAGTCTATACTAAAAGGAGTTACATATGACACAGCAAGAACGGTTACGCTATTTGGTTGAAGGCTTAGTAGCAGAATACAATGAGAAGAATAACGAACATATAGATATCCCTATGAATGAAGAAGATCAATTTACTCTCTTTAGATCTTTATGTAATATTCGTCCTGCTGGTGGTATGTCTCTTGAATGGATGAAGATAGAGTCTGAATATTTAAATATATTGGCCCATGAAAAGGGCATCGTCACAATTCATGATATGGAAGAGCGAGAGCCTCAGATTTATTTGTGGCAAGGAGATATTACTCGATTATCTGTAGATACTATTGTTAATGCAGCCAACAATCAATTGCTCGGATGTTTTGCTCCAAATCATAAGTGTATCGATAATGAAATTCATACCTTTGCTGGTATAGAGCTTCGCATGGAATGTGCTAGAATGACTGAGTATATGGAGATGCCTGAGAAAACAGGTATGGCTCGTAAGACTTATGCTTATAATTTACCGGCAAAGCATGTAATTCATACGGTGGGTCCTATTATTGATGATGAGGTAACAGATAAGGAAAGAAATGAACTAGCTTCGTGTTATCGATCCTGTTTACAACTAGCTAATGCTTATAACTTACACTCCATTGCATTCTGTTGTATTTCTACTGGTGAGTTTAGATTCCCTAATGAAGAAGCAGCACAGATTGCCATAGATACGGTACGAACCTATTTAAAAGAAACTAATAGTAAAATACAAGTGGTATTTAATGTATTTAAGGATATAGATTATGACATCTACAATAAATTATTGGGATAAATAATATACTCCTTTTGAAATCCATAAAAATACTGTATCATTTAATAATGACATAAAAAAGGTTATGAATGATTTGTTAGTTTAAGAAGGAGATAATGTACTATGAATTATAAATACACCTATGAAAGCCCATTAGGAACTATGGTTATGCTTGGTACATTATCATACTTAACAGATTTATTTTTTATCGATGAAGATCATGCACCAAGTTATGATGATGCGGAGTATATAGAGCAGCTAACAGGTCCATTTGAAGTAACTATTATGTGGTTAGACCAATACTTTAATGGTAAAAAGCCTTTTATTACACCACCGATTCAGTTAGAGGGGACAGAGTTCCGTAAGTCTGTATGGTCCATATTACAAACCATACCTTACGGTAAAACTACAACATATGGAGATATAGGTAAAGAGATTGCAAAACAGCAAGGTAAAGATAAAATGTCTGCTCAAGCTGTGGGCGGTGCCGTAGGACATAATCCTATATCTATTATCATTCCATGTCATCGTGTGATTGGTAGTAATGGAAAATTAACTGGCTATGCTGGCGGTATTGAACGCAAGAAATACATGCTTGATCTTGAAGCGAAACATAAATAGTACCTATTAGATTGTAAAATCATATTTAAATAGACTTATAGAAAAAGAAGAAAGAGATTACTCATGATGGATAGACTCATCATAGGTAATCTCTTTTGGTATATATAGGTGGGACTATTTAAATTGATTTACTAAGGTACCAATGCCACTAATCGATATAGATACAGTATCTCCTGATTTTAACCAACCATATCGTTTTTCATTTTTACCAAGTACAACACCACTAGGTGTACCTGTAAAGTTAATATCACCCTCTTGTAGTGTAATATACTGAGATACAAACTCTATGATTGCATCTGGTTTAAATAACATTTGTTCTAATTTAGCTTGTTGACGCACTTCACCATTTACTGTTGTAGTAATAGTGGCATTGTTAAAATCAAAATCATCTGGAGAAACAATAGTAGGACCGATAGGGGCAAAGTTATCTAGTGATTTGCCGAGAATCCATTGAGAGCCTCTAAATTGTAAGGCTCGAGCTGAAACATCATTTCCAATGGTATAGCCTAATATATGGTCTCTGGCCTGTTCACGAGATATATTTTTACCAGCCTTACCAATGATGATAACCAGTTCTCCTTCGTAATCATAATGAAGGTTTTCATCTTGAATGGGAATTATATCTTGATGTGACGCCAATGCATTAGATGTTTTCATAAAGATTTCTGGAAAATCATGTGTAGCAAGACTAGTTTCCTCTATATGGTCTGCATAGTTTAAACCGATACAGATAATGTTTTTGAGATTAGTAATTAGGGTACGGTTAGTAGATTCTTTCATGAGAGATACCTCCTTAAGAGATGAGATACATATGATGTAAGTTAATTATAATATAAATCGGTATGTAAAAAATATTTTTGACGAAATAATTATATAGAGGCATTTTTGTCACATCATGTTTGTTAGACTTAAATAAAGTAATAAAAGGAGGAGTTCCTATGTATGTGCAAAGAAATGTGACAGATAAATTTATAGGTACTGCAGTGTCTTGTGACATTACAAGTACTGGTAGTTGGTATGGTAATTTACCAGATTGTGTTCCTAAGGAAGTGAAATTAAATCGTAAAGATTACTATATTGATGAGATACAACATATTTCTATTAAGGAATCCATTAGTGTTACCTATGGCATTAAATGGGAGCATATCTCGAAACCTGTAGAGGGTAAAATAGAATCTTTAACTACTAAGGAGTACTCAATTGACGAATCTAAAAAACAATATCTATTAGAGCTTATGGGGCGTAGATTTTCCAATGATATTGACCTATATGATGAGGATGAGTGTGCTGTCCAAGTGCAGCTCATCAACACTGAGGATCAGGAATTTATATATGAATTTCCTTTTGGTAATACCCTGAGGGCCATGTCTATACTATTCAGACAAATTCTAGGTATGTCTACATTACTTTTATTTGATGGAAATCGAGAAAAAGATAGAATTCAAGAGATTCATATTGAAGTGCAAAAAAATATGTACCAAGAATATGGTGACGTAAATACATTGAATTTTAATTGGAATGAGCCGTCTCTTTCCATTGATTGTAATAGTAAGCAATTTGGTCACTCTAGCCATTGTCATAGCGAGTATGTAGATAATCAAATGATACATCAATTGAAGCAAGATATTGACTTTCACATTGGCGAAACGCTATATAGTCTAGATTCCTTTAGTCTTAGTGAAAGTCATGACCTTGATAGAGACCCTGCTCGTGGTGGTATAGTAACAGTACGTATTAAATGGGCGCATAAAGAGGATACATTGTTTATAGGGAATGTAACTAATCAGTATGTGCCCACTTGGTATAAAAATCTAATTAATTTTATACATGCTCATACAAGAGATAAATCTTTACAAGAGTTTTTACAATCAAATCATACATCTGATAGAAGAATTTATACGTATTGTTCTGTATATATTTTTAAGATAAACCAGGAATTTTATTATCGTACTGATAGAAATGATATATATGAAGGAGATATTGTAAAAGTTCCGTTTGGATCCGATAATGCGGTTCGTACTGGTCGTGTAGAATCTATTTCATATCATACGCGTTACGACGTACCTTATGATTTGAAACGAACTAAATTTATTATAGATAAAGATATAGAAATTATTTATGATACTAATCGTTATAGATATGATAATCCATATGATCTATAAGGCATCAAAATAAGTGGTATTCTATATGTTGTACTTAAGTATACTTAACTTATTACATGTCTAATCTCTGTCCTCTATAGAATATGTTGAAATAACTTGCTCATAGTGTTAAGATTATAGGTATATTAATAAGCATGGAGGTTATTGTTATGAGCAAGAATATCGATTGGGATAATCTCGGTTTTGGTTATGTAGAAACCGACTACCGTTATTTGACTACATATAAAGATGGTAAATGGGACGAAGGCGGATTAATTACTGATGCTAACGTTGTTCTTAATGAGTGTGCTGGTGTATTCCAATACGCTCAAACTGTCTTTGAAGGTTTGAAAGCATATTACACTAAAGATGGTCACATCGTATGCTTCCGTCCAGATTTGAATGCAGTTCGTTTGAATCAATCTTGTGAACGCCTTGTAATGCCTACATTACCTGAAGGTCGTTTCCTTGAAGCTGTAAAAGAAGTTGTAAAAGCAAACAAAGAGTTTGTTCCTCCTTATGGTCATGGTGCAAGTCTTTATATTCGTCCATACATGATGGGTACAAACTCCGTTATCGGTGTAAAACCTGCAGATGAATATCAATTCCGTGTATTTACTACACCAGTAGGCCCTTACTTCAAAGGTGGCGCTAAACCAATCAAAATTCGTATCACTGATTTTGATCGTGCAGCTCCTCATGGTACTGGCCATATTAAAGCTGGTTTGAATTATGCTATGAGTTTGTATGCTATCACTGATGCTCATAACAAAGGCTATGCAGAAAATATGTATCTTGATGCGGGTACTCGTACACATGTTGAAGAAACTGGTGGTGCGAACTTTATCTTTATCACTAAAGATGGTAAATTAGTTACACCTAAATCCGATAGTATCTTGCCATCCATCACACGTCGTTCTTTGATGTATGTTGCAGAACACTACCTTGGTATGACTGTAGAAAATCGCCCTGTTCATAAAGATGAATTAAAAGACTTTGCTGAAATTGGTCTTTGTGGTACAGCAGCTGTTATTTCTCCAGTAGGTCAAATCGATACTCCAGAAGGTACTATTAATGTACCAGCTGGTATGGATGATATGGGGCCTATCACTAAAAAATTATATGACACATTACTTGGCATTCAACATGGTGAAATCGAAGCTCCTGAAGGCTGGGTAGTTAAAATTTGCTAATCTTTTGATAGATTAAGCTAGTAGAGTATATAATTTAACAAGTAAATAGAAATGGCATCTATCGTTTGATAGATGCCGTTTTGTTTTTATTCTGTTATTTAAAGTGTAAAAAATAGGCCATTAGTAAATCTAGTTATAGGCTATTAGTAAAACTAGTTATTAGTTAGATTTTGCACGACTTGTAACTTTAGCCATAAATTTTTCGTTATTAATAACAAATCGTTCATGAGTTCCTCGACCAATGATACCAACGCCGTCAGATGCTTCAATATCAAAGGTTATTTTACGCCCTTCTACAGCGCTAACTGTAGCTTTAGCAGTTACTGTTGCACCAAGTGGAGTAGGGGCCTCATGAGTAATTGATAAAGCGATGCCTACAGTGCCTTCACCATCTTCTAAATATGGTTGTACTGCTGCTTGTGCTGCTTCTTCCATTAATGCACACATAGCTGGTGTGGCAAAGACCTCTAAAGAACCGGATTTCATTGTTTTAGCAATATTAGATTCTGTAACTGTTACAGTCGCCGTAGCTGTTTGACCTGCTGATACCATAATATACCTTCTTTCATTAAGAATATTCTCGTTATAATAGTATTATACATCTTTCGATAATTTTTATGCTAATCTAATTATACATATTTTATAGATACTACCAGTTAAAAGTAATTACTTTTAACTGGTAGTATCTATAAAGGTAGACCATATAACTTATAATCCCAATATTTTTAACTGGTGGTAATTGAAAAATAACATATAAAAGTTTGAATGGTAATATTTTTAACTGGTAGTAATTAGATAAATAGAATGTTTAGGTTCTTACATATAACAGTTCTATAGAATCCGTGATATAATGGAACTAGTTTTTTATAAAACGAGGTATATATGAGTACAAGAAAATTAAAGCCTTCTGGTGAAGGTTGGGTACAGTTAATAGCAGGCATTGGTTTTGTCGTTCTATTAATTGCCATCAATATAGTAGATCCTACATTTTATCCTACCATGTGGCATTTAGCGACGAGTGGATCTATGGATGAGATAGCAGAGTATATTCAAGGCTTTGGCCCTATGGCTATGGTCGTTAGTATGCTTCTCGATATTTTTGTTAATGCTGTTGGTTTCTTACCATCCATATTTATCTCTACCGCAAACGGTTTAGTGTTTGGTATGTGGCCAGGGATCATTATTTCTTGGCTTGCAGAAACAATTGGCGTAGTCATTAGCTTTTACATTATGCGTTACTTCTTGCGTGATACGGCGGATAAGCTTATTGCTAAAAGTACAGTATTGATGAAAGTAGATGATTTCTCTGGTAAAAATGGTTTTGTGGTTATGTTATTTGCACGATCCTTACCATACTTCCCATCTGGTGTTATTACGGCACTAGGTGCTATTAGTAAAATTAAACCGAGAGATTATATCTTAGCAAATTTAATCGGGAAATTTCCATCCACAGCTCTTGAGGTAGCTATCGGTACAGATATCGTAAACTTCCAAGAAAATATGGGACGATTAGGAATTATCGTTCTTGTTGCAGGTGTTGTATACTTCATTCTTTGGAAAGTATATAAGAACTATATTAATAAGAAAAATGCTGAACAAGAGCACGATCCTAATGCTTAACAATCTCTAATTAAATGTTATTCCATTTAGTATATATGAAAGAGGCGACAGTATGAGCTTTTCTCTTCCTGAACGGGTGACCTTAAAAGGTCCTAATTTTATTCGTGAAGTATTTGAACGTGGTGTAGGGGTAGAAGGTTTTATTAGCTTTGGTATTGGGAATCCTGCACCAGAAGCGATTCCTGTGGAAATCATCGAAAAGGCTTTTGACGAAGTGGTTCACTCCAATCCTATGAGTCTTTTACAATACGGGCCAATGCAAGGGGATGCACGTTTAGCAGAATTGACATTAGAACGTTTAGTAAAGACACATAAGATGAATCCAGAAGGCCAAGGTCTTATTATCTCTAACGGTGCTGGTCAGCTATTAGGCCTTGTACCAATTACTGTATTGGAACCTGGTGATGAAGTATACATGGATGAATTTACGTTCACAAGTGCCATCAATTCTGTACGTAATATGGGCGGCAAAGCATTAGGTATTAAGACCGATGAGTTTGGTATGATTCCTAGTGAATTAGAAAAAGCGGCTCAATCTGGTAAAGGTAAATATATTTATCTCATTCCTAACTTCCAAAACCCAACAGGCATTACAATGCCGTTGGAACGACGTAAAGAAATTTACGCTATTGCCTCTAAATATGATTTGTTTATCTATGAAGATGATCCATACGGTGAGATTCGCTTTGCTGGTGAGTACATTCCAACATTTAAATCCTTTGATACAGAAAATCG
>URQX01000083.1 GCA_900550175.1 uncultured Veillonella sp. | reverse complement strand
GGTAAAGGTAAAGAACCGCCAGCCAATACAGCTGCACCTGTTACAGCATTATCAAATACTACCGCCATACGATGACTAGCAGCACCTAAAATAAATCCAGTTAAGAATGCAATATCTAAACCACCTGCGACATGAAGCAAATGCAATACCGCATCACGGCGCTCGCTTTCACTCAAAACAGACCAATCATCAACTGCAATATTGAAACGATCTACAAAGGAATGGATATGTGCAGCCCGTTGCTCTATGGTAGGACCACATTCGGTATGAACGAGAATATCATCATAAGCACAGCCTGTAATAGTTGCTGTCGTTACGAGAGAATCCAAGAAAGCTCGTTCACCGATATTACCAATAGCAATTACTTGCAATCCATCGTGATGTAATTTGTCAGCATAGGAAAAGCCTAGTTCAAGGGCTTCTTCTAATTCATCACGAGAAATAACAGGTTCTACACCAAAGAAGTGGGAACCCTTACGGATAACCTTTTGGTCAATATTCGTCAAACCTACTGTATCTTGTTCAAGGCCGATATTTACTACATGCACAGGCGCTTGTAACTTAGATGCCGCACCTTGTGTAGCCGTTCTACCATCATTGAAACGCTTAATCGCTGCATAGCTTTCACTACCATGCTGACTATTTTGAGGACCATCTATCAAGTGATCCGCCGCCACCACAAGTACGCCATATCGCAAATGATTTGGTTGAGCATCTGCCAAAATGCCCGCAAAGCGCTCAGCTATTAACTCTAATGTAGCAAGGCTATAAATAGGTTTTGTTAAATTATCGATACGTAACCGGCATGCCTCCATGGATGGCGCATGTAATGGTTCAATTGTAAAAGTTCTCATGCCTTACCTCCTGTAACAGCCAAATACATATGAACGGCAAGATCTAGCATCCCCATTTGAATGGATCCACCAGAAGCCTCACCGAGGCAAAGACCTAAATCAACATAGGCTTCAAGGCCTAAATTTTCTAAGGATGATTTAGCCGCCTTTTCAGCAGATAAATGAGATGCCATCACATAGTCCATCGCCTGTGGCACCAATGTCTTAGCAACTAACGCACAAGCAGATGTATTGAAGCCATCAATAATAACTAATGCATTATTAGCTGCAGCCCCTAAAATAACACCTACAATACAGGAGAATTCAAAGCCCCCTACAGAGGATAAAATCCCGATTGCATCGTCTTTTGGAATATTTTTATATTTTTCTAATACATCATGTACAATGCGTTGCTTTAACTTCAGACGTTCATCAGAAATATTAGTGCCTCGCCCTGTAGCTTCCTCTGCTGTGAGTCCTGCAAATTTAGCAGTCATAAGAGCACTAGCGGTAGTATTGGAAATACCCATTTCCCCTACTAAGAAGACATTAAAGCCTTCATCAATTTTTTCTTTTACAAGACGAATACCCGTTTCAATACCTTCAATAGCTTGCTCACGAGTCATGGCAGGTTCTTCCACAAAGTTCTTTGTCCCCATGCCAAGTTTATGAATACGTAATCCTGGTACCCAGCTCATGTCTGCATCAATGCCCATATCGATGACTTCCATTTGAGCACCACAGTAATTAGCTAAGGAATTTGCGCCCGCCCCCTTAGGAATTAGGTAGTTTTGTGTCATCCCTACAGTTGTTTCCTTTGGGTACGCACTTACGCCCATATCGGCCACGCCATGATCGGCAGAGGCAATAATCATACAAGGTTTTGGAACCGTTAACTGTTCCTGATTTGTAGCCGCACCATATTGAGCCACCACGTTCACAAGTCGCCCATATTGTTCTACAGACGAACCTGCATTCCAATTATCGATTATATGTTGTTCAATTTCATGACTGCGACCTCTAATAGCGTCACAAGTTTCTTGTAACAAACTCATGGTATCTCCTTAACTAAATAATATGTTAAACGTATATTCTTTACGAACTCTAGTATATACATTATACTGCATAAACCACGTTGCTTCAGCTACATAAATATACATCAAGCTCAAATGAATGTTAATTATTCATTATTAGTACTCTATGAGTGCTACCCAATGTATAGCCTTAGCTAATAATTATTTATCATTAGCTATTCTTTATTTGTCCTGTTAAATATGGTAATTTACCACGGATTTCTCTTCCTCGTTCAAGATAGGATTCTAAAGCTTGACCTTCATCTTCTTGTGAAAGTATCTCTTTTACCCGTTTGATTTCGGATTCGATTTGTGAAAGACCTTCAATTACATTGTGTCTATTACCGTAAATGATTTCACGCCACATAGATGGTAACCCACCGGCAACACGTGTACAATCTCTAAAGCCCCCTGCAGATAATTTCATGCGCAACTCGCCTAGTTCATCACCACCGGAAACTTGAGTTAAAATGGATGCCAATAAATGTGGCATATGACTCACCATAGCTAAATACGCATCGTGAGCATAGATATCGACGAATTCAATACGTGATCCTACAGCGCGTCCCATTTCAGCTAGTTCTTGAGCAACCTCTTCACTATATACATCAGAGGCCTTATCCTCTAGTACAATCCAACCCATACCTTTAAATAGGTTTTTATGAGATACTTCGTAGCCACCCTTTTCAGAGCCAGCCATAGGATGAACAGACACAAAAATTGTCCCTTTCGGAATAGAATCATATACAGCTCGTACAAAGTTTTCCTTTGCACTAGATACATCAGTCACCACTTGTCCTGGTCTAAAAAGATATGCCATTTCTGTAAATAGTCTTGCATTTGTATCTGGAGGCAATGAAAATACAACAATATCTGAATTTTCAATCAATAGTTCTACCTCAGTCCAAGCAGCTTTTACCACCCCATCCTGAATGGCCGCATCACAAACCTCTTGGCGACGAGCATACCCTACCACCTCATAATCGGTATAGGCCTTTAAAGCCTTCGCCAACGAACCACCTAATAGACCTAAGCCAATAATGCCTACTGTCTTACTCATATAAACCTACTTTCACAAATAATTAGCCTTACACTCTCTAATGTAAGGCTAACTATATCTACAAACTACTAAAAGTATATTGAAATCGTGTAAATATAAGACTATGCCTCTATGAGGCGTCTATTTTTCCACTTCCCACTATACCAGCGATATACAAATAATAAACCTCGTAAAATTTCATCTACCGCCATGGCAATCCAAATGCCTACGAGCCCCCATTCCCAGTAAATTCCAAATAGATAGGACAATGGTACAGCACATAACCACATGCCAAAAATGCCTACGAGCATCGGCGTCCGAATATCCCCTGCTGCTTGTAAGCAGCCAACCATAACAATATTAACGGCACGACCTAACTCAAGAAAAATCTCAATCAGTAATACATTATGTGCTAACGATAGGATTTCTGGATCCGTAGTAAATATGGATAGTACAATATCACTGGTAATATAAAAGAACGTAGCCAGTCCTACACTAATGGCAATGGCTAGCAACATAGAATGCCATACGCGATTTGTCACCTCAGCTTGTCGTTTAGCCCCCATCAGGTAACCCACAATAACTTGAGATGCATTTGCTAATGCTATGGTATATACATAGCAAAGCATGGCAATAACTGATACATACACCTTTGTATTAATAACAGCTAGCCCTAGGATGTTGACCATTTTCATAATCGTTGTCTGAGATAACTGATAACTTAAGGTTTCACCACCAGAGGGAACACTGATATTCAGTAAAGACTTAACCGTATGCCACGGGAATGGTTTTAAAAATTTGAAGCTCACCTCTAAAGTAAGCAACTTCTTAAAGGTATAGCCGATAATTACGAGGCCTACCACCTTAGATAACCAGGTAGAAATTGATACCCCTAGTACACCAAGGCTTGGTATGGGACCATGACCAAATATTAATACATAGTTAGTTGTGATATGGATAACATTCATAACTAACGCGATATACATAGTAACACGCGTTAATGAATGGCCTCTAAATACGGCAACCAGCGCATAATACATAGCCTGAATCGGTAATCCTGCGGCCACAATGGTCGTATATATCGACGTATCACTCATCGTTTCGGGAGGTATACCTAGCCATGTAAAAATCCATTCATGACAGGTCATAAAGAATACGGCCGCAACAGATGAAAATAAGAAGTTCAACACCAAACTGACCGTACATACCTCTGATAGCTTAGACTGATTTCGAGCCCCTAAATACTGGGCAATTAAAATCGTCGTAGCGGTACTCATAACAATGATGAGCATAATAAAGATATTTAAAATTTGATTGGCATTAGCCACAGCTGCTACCGCTTGAGGAGAGTAATGGCTCATCATCACTTGGTCTATATTACCTACTAACAGCTGTAGGAATACTTCAATAAATATAGGCCAGCTCAATGTCCAGATAGACAAGCTAATCCCTTTTTCATAAGACTTCATAGTATCCCCTTATATACTAATGTCAGATTTTATAGTATGCCCTTTATATACTAACGTCCAATTGCCTATCCCTTAAAAGAAAACGCCCTTGGATTTTTCTTTAGTTTCTTGATCTGCAATAAATGGAATTCTAGTAGTTCTACCTTCTTTTGCAGCTACAATCTTTTTAAATGGGAATTCAAAGATTTCTCTATTCCAAGCATTTACAGCATCATTGTATAACGTTCTAGCTGCAGTAATTTCTTTTTGTAAATAAGAGTTTTGTTGCATTGCATCACGAATTGTATCTTGGCTTTGTAATTCTGGATAATTTTCTATAGCCACATTAAGAGCTCTTGTAGCTTTATTGAGTTGTGAATTCACATCACTTCTAGATTCTTCAGAGAAATTACCACTTCTATACTTAGCAATATCTACGAGAATATCTTTATCCACTTCAATAGATTTTTCTACTAATTTAGCCGCATTAGAAAGAATCACAACACGTTGCTCCATGTAATTGTCGATTTCAGAGGCAGCATTTTGAATTCTTTGTTCCATCATATTAAATTCTGAGCTAATTTGTTTTAATCTCCACCATGGATAAATTAGCACAATCGCACCAATAATGGATACCAGGTACTTGTCGATAATTATGCCCAAAACGATACCAATAACACCGACAGCCATAAGAATAGTAGGTAGCATTTTTTCAAAGCCACTAGTTTCTACAGAGATTACCTTAGCAATAACATTTACATCTCTGCCTTCAGACATAATTTCCGGATTCATTTCATCAAGTTGATTAGCCATTTTTAGTACCTCCAAATTGTTCATAAATAGTATTTAATAAATCGCCTAGAGACTGATTTTCTCGATATAGTTTACTAGCCATAAAGTGATCATATGCAAAGGATTTATCTCTATTATTTTCAGATTTTTGATAATGATCTAAGCCTTTAATATGATTAAAATCATCTCCTGTAGATTTGATTTCTGAAACCTCTATAAATTCCTGTTTTGTAACGGGAACATATTCCTCCCAGCGAACTGGCACATAGTAGGTACTACCATTACCAGCTCTTACCGGCACTTTATCTATATGCTCAATCGTTCTATACGAATAGGCATCTACCTTAATTACCTCAGAGTCACCTTCATTTTTATGGTGGCTCGTCTTAAGAATTGTTTTTACATTATTCCGCTGAGCCGCATTAGGAGGAACAAATAAATTAAGCCCCATCTTATTCGCTAGCATTTCCGTAATGTAATCATTATATTTGAAATTATACGACTTACCATAAATATAATCATTAGACGCCATTTGTTGATATACAGGAATCGCTAAGATTGGGAGGAATGAGAAATACATGTGGTCAAAGTAACTGCAGTTGTAATTAATGAACTTCTCTTTTATCTTTTGGAATGAAAAATCATAATACTGAGATGGCGATGTATCAAAATCCCAGTTTTGAGAGTTATCAGCTTTAATTTCATTAATTTTGCACTCTTTGTTAAATACAAAGTCATCTCCATATGGGGAGTTTTCAAAGATATCCTTATAATTGCTTTGTGCTAGCGGCGTAAACAATACACGGAACTCAACCTCATTATTTCGATCTAATGCATTAAATTGTGCATCAAACTCTTCATTGGCTAGAGCTTGGAAGCCTCCACCATTCTCCAATGAATCCTGATCCTTCTGTCTAAGACTAGCAATGCCTTTGGCTATCCGACTCTTGGCACCACCCAAATTAAAGAAACCTTTTTCCGGTGGTTTTCTATGGAATGTTAAGTTAGGTGCTGCATGATTACCATACACTAAAGATACTCTATTCGCATAATATGGACCAGGTTGTCTTATGACAGCACGTAGTGTTTCATTAACATCTCGACTCTTCAGATTTCCGTTAGAATCGACATATTCCTCTGTATAGGTAACATCTAATGTGCCCTCATAGGTATAGTCATCCATCCAATGGATGATGCGCTTAAGAAAAACAAAAGGATTACCTAAGATATCACCGGACGCAATATCTAATGTAGAATGATTTACATTACCTTTTTCCAAGAATCCATAATCTTTAACGAGTTGTTCGTACCGTTCAATATTAAAGTTTGAATCCATATGAATAAAGGGAATCGCCTTTTTTAGGAGTTCACTAGTCATTTCACTATGAAAAAGATTATTCAAAGGTGCCATCATCTCATAACCTTCTTGGCGCATTTTAGCTAATGTCGCATCTAGGTCATTAAGCTTTTCCGCAAGGCTCTTACAATTAGGCTTAATCCAGTAAAAGTATAAGCCTATACAGAGAGCTAGAACCGCAATGCAAACAATAAGCGATACAATATCTACGTGTTCTTGTGAAAACTGATAAACACCATAAATAATAGCGCCTATGCCGATTACAAAATCAACCTTTTTAATAATGCCAAATCGCTTATATGATGTATTCGATTGGTCCCGATTTTCTGATACAGCAGTATACTTATCTATTAATACTTTATTGTTATCTATATCTACCTTTGATTGATCTACTAATTGTTGAAAGTATTCTTCTGTCACTTGTTGGAAGGCGTCTTTTAACTCTTCCCGATAATACTTAAGTGGCTCTAGTAATGATTCATTATATTCATTCGACACGTTACTCATTCCCTCTCCTTAATGAATCGCATAATAAGTAATACATCTATACGTTTCCTTTATGCCTCATATTCTGAAATAACAGCCTCTTATACTTATAAGCTTTCAAATTTTACTTAATTATAAATATCCTAAATTATAAATTAGTATATCAATTA
>URQX01000082.1 GCA_900550175.1 uncultured Veillonella sp. | reverse complement strand
GCCTGCATATCATCAGGTGTTAAGGTCTTATCAAAATCATAGCACATGGCAAGAACTGGCATAGGTACTTCACGTGATGCTAGGGATAAATCTTTAGTCTCACTTTTGTAGATTATCATACGACACCTCCTTTAAAATAGTATAAACATAACAATTGACTTTCTATCCTCTTATATTCCTGAGGTGTCCCTTTGACAACCCCCTTTGCTATCTATTTTACATGATACGTCAACGACATAAGCGTTATATAGCATCGTAATTCCAACTAAAATAGAGTTTCTTGCCTGTAATCTGTATCTATAATCCAGCTTTTTTCCATACTTTCTTTAATAATTGCTGTTTTTGAAAGCTGTCCAATAATCAAGCTAGAGTTTGGATCATGTAGCAAACGATTTTGGCGAACTGTCGCCTGATTTGTATTGGCATAACAATAGCGACAGAAGTGACTACAGCTATCATATGCACCTATATCACCATGTAAATAGCAATTACATTCTGGTCTTGCTGGTGTGCGTTTAGGAGCTTTTAACGTGACATTCCAGGCCCGTTCATAACATTCTAAAGTTAGACACCCTTCAGTATTAGCCCCTAACTCTTTAAATCTATCCCCTTCTCCACAAGTTTTAAGATCCATATTGTAAGAATGAGCTATATGAATAAGCTCTTTAATGATTTTATGTTGCATATCAACGCTTGGTCTATAACCTTCAGGAAAGTTCTGTGCTACCTTATCAAAAATATCTAAGAAACTTACAACTACCGTATCCGTATATCCTTCAAGAGCTTTAGCCATTTTATAAAAGCTTTCAAAATGAAAATCTATTGTATAGTTTGAGGTTAAAATAATAGGATCATAACGCCATACCATAGATTGTGGATTCAGATTCGTTGATATCTTTTTAAAACCGTCTATTACAGAATCTGCTTGAGGCACATAGGGCTCAATATCCCGTCCATAAGGAGTTATGGTCATATGCCAAAACTGTCTATAATCGTTTATCTCTTGTATCAATGGAATGAAAGGCAAAGGATTCTTGGTACAAAAAGCAATCCCATCTACCACATCATGATTAATGGGATACCGTGTTATCTGCATTGAATTATAAGGATTGCGTACATCTACAAATCCTTGATAAACCCGATTAATTAACCATTGCCCATAAAAGGCAGGAATATCCGTACGTTGTCCCGTCTGTAAAATCATAGTCCTGCCCTTTCATAAAACAAAAATATAGATGTATTATATCATACTCAATATTAATTATTTATGTAGCAAGTGTGATATTTATAGTATGGTACATTCTCATTTTATGGTACTATTAAGTGTATTAAAAATGAGGAGAATTAAAAGATGAACGATATATTCGAAAAAAATCATCCCATGAAGGATGACAAAGAATTTATTACCTCCTATTGGAGTGATAGAGCTCGTGATTTTGGGTCATTGCGAGCTAAAGAATTAGAAAGCTCTAAACTTAAGCTTTGGCGTGATGAATTGATGAGCCATATCTTTGACTCTGATCGATCTCTACGCATTTTAGATATTGGATGTGGCGCAGGTTTTTTCAGCATTATTCTCTCTGAGTTGGGCCATACAGTACATGGTATCGATATTACCCCTAATATGATTGATGAGGCTAACCAACTTGCGGAGTCTTTACAATCTGATGCTACCTTCTCCGTAATGGATGCAGAAAACCTAAGCTTTGATACTAATACCTTTGATATCGTTGTGGCACGCAATGTAACATGGAATTTACCTCATCCAGATAAAGCCTATGCCGAATGGCTACGTGTTATCCGACCTGGAGGTTTAATTTTAAACTATGATGCGGAACATGCACGCAATCATCATGATTTACCACAATCTGTGCATCATGCACATGAACACGTTAGCAATGAATTAAAGGAACGTTGTCATACAATATACCATATGCTAGAAATCTCGTCCTATACACGCCCTCAATGGGATAAGGAACTACTCACTAAAATGGGTGCCAGCTCAGTATCTATAGATCCGACAGTAGGCCCTCGTATTTATAGTGAAGAAGATGAATTTTACATTCCTGTACCTATGTTTTTAGTAAAAGCAATTAAATAGCTATTAACTAATAGCTCAGCAAAATTAATATTACATAATACAAAACCCACTTCATGAAGTATCATGAGTGGGTTTTCTTTATATACTAATAAATTTATTGACTAATATATGTTAATAGTAATGAATATAGTTGGTGCTAAATATTAGTTTCTAAAATACTCTTGAGCTTTTGTAATTTCAAAGCGAAGTTTTTCTTCATCAATAGTAAGCAATTCTTTATCTTTCATAAGAACGTTACCGCCTACGATTGTAGTATTAGCATCAGAGCTATTAGCAGAGTATACAAGAGCAGCTAAATCATTATAGCGAGGCATCCAGTGCATACCAGATACATCATACAATACGATATCTGCACGATACCCTTCAGCCAATACACCTAGATCTTTATAACCTAATGCTTTTGCACCTTCTACAGTGCCCATATTCCATGCAGCTTGTGCAGGAATTGCTTTTGGATCATAGAGACGTGCTTTATGTAAGGTAGCAGCAAGACGCACTTCTTCAAGCATATCCGCATTATTATTAGAAGCGGACCCATCTGTACCAAGACCGACTGTAATACCTTTGGCAATCATTTCAGGCACTGGTGCAATACCACTTGCTAATTTTAGGTTAGATTGCGGATTGTGTGCAATAGCTACATTATTTTCTGCCATGATAGCCATATCTTCATCTGTAACATGAACACAATGTGCAGCTAATGTAGTATTCCAGAATAAGCCTAAGTCATGCATATGAGCTATTGGTGTCTTGCCAGTAGCTTTTATAACATTCTCTACTTCCCCTTTTGTTTCAGATAAATGCATATGAATGCCACAATTTAATTCATGAGATAAGGCAATAACCTTTTCCATATAGTCGTCTGGACAAGTATATGGTGCATGTGGTCCAAGTAATACCTTGATGCGGTCATTATCAAATCCATTCCAAGTGCGGAATAAATCAGCATTTTCAACTAATGCTTGATCTGCTGTAGGAGATACACCTGCTAAACCACGAGATAGTACGGCGCGAATACCCGTTTCTTTTACTACCTCAGCCGTAGTATCCATAAAGAAATACATATCGCTAAATGTTGTAGTACCAGAACGCAGCATTTCAGCAACACCAAGTTGTGTGCCATAACGTACATACTCGTCATTAAGCTTGGCCTCAGTTGGCCAAATTGCAGTTTCTAACCAATCCATAAGCTCAAGATCGTCTGCATAGTTTCTAAATAAACCCATTGCAATATGAGTATGTGTATTTACGAGACCTGGCGTCGCTAATTGTCCTTTACCATCTAGAATTTCCTTAGCAGAATCTTTTGCCTTTGTAACTTCACTATCCTTTAAAATGGCAGTAATATAACCATTTTCAATTGCAATGGCATGATTTTTAAGAACGCCCTCATTAGTTAAGACGTCAACATTGGTAATTAATAAATCAGACATAGTCCTTCCTCATAGGTATAACCGAGCCGTAATAGCTCGGTTATATTTGGTTAATTAATTTACTTTTGTAAGGTAATCGATTTGATCTTGTGTTAAGGAATCTAAATCGTAACCCATGGAATTTAATTTAAGTTTTGCAATTTCTGCATCTAATTCATGAGGCAATACATATACCTTAGGTTCCATATCTTTGCCATTATGCAAAATATGTTCTGCTGCAAGAGCTTGCATTGCAAAGGATAAATCCATGATTTCTGCAGGATGACCATCACCAGCAGCAAGGTTTACTAGACGACCTTCAGCCAATACATAGAGTTTACGACCATCAGCCATAGTATAACCTTCGATGTTTTGACGAACTCGTTCATGACTTACTGCAAGTTCTATAAGATCAGCTACGTTAACTTCACAATCAAAGTGACCAGCATTACACAAAATAGCTTTATCTTTCATTACTTCGTAATGTTCTTTCACGATTACATCTTTACAACCTGTTACAGTACAGAAGATATCCCCTACTTTAGCAGCTTCAATCATAGGTAATACTTTGAATCCATCAAATACTGCTTCAATCGCTTTAATTGGATCTACTTCTGTTACATATACATGAGCACCAAGGCCTTTTGCACGCATAGCAACGCCTTTACCGCACCAACCATAACCAGCAACAACTACGTTTTTACCTGTTACGGTTAAGTTTGTAGTACGCATAATACCATCCCAAACAGATTGACCTGTACCATAACGGTTATCAAAGAGATATTTACAGTAAGAATCGTTTACTGCAATCATAGGGAATGTCAATTGTTTTGCATTCTCTAAAGCATAGAGACGATGTACACCTGTAGTTGTTTCTTCACTACCACCTAAAAGGCGTTCCTTAGCATCTTGGCGTGTTGTGTGTAACAAGTTTACCAAATCGCCACCATCATCGATGATAATGTGCGGTTTATGATTAAGTGCCTTATTAAGGAAATTGAAGTATTCTTCTTCAGTACAATCATACCAAGCATATACAGTTAGTCCCATATCAACGAGACCTGCCGCTACATCATCTTGTGTAGATAATGGGTTGGAACCAGTTACGATAACATCAGCACCGCCGCGTTTTAAAACTGTAGCTAAATACGCTGTTTTTGCTTCTAAGTGAACACTTACAACAATAGTTTGACCTTTGAAAGTTTGTTCTGCTTCAAAACGATCGCCTAATGTATTTAATGTAGGCATAAAGTTAGAAACCCAATCAATTTTCTTGCGGCCTTCTGCTGCTAAATTAATATCTTTAATTAAAGATTGCATAATATCTCCTTTTACTCATAAATCTACATCATAACAATAATAGATTATTTAGCTTCTACAATTTGACGTAGTTTATCAATAGACTCTTCATAGTCTGGTTTTAAAACACCTTCTTCAGTAATGATGGCAGTCACTAGTTCATGTGGCGTCACATCAAAGGCTGGATTAAGAACATCAATACCATTAGGCGCTGTTTGAACACCATGTAGAGATGTTACTTCATAATCGTCGCGCAGCTCGATAGGAATATCCGTACCATTTTCAAGGGTAAAGTCAAATGTACTATATGGTGCTGCTACATAAAATGGAATATTATGGAATTTAGCTAATACTGCTACACCATAGGTACCAATCTTATTGGCTACATCCCCTTTTGTAGTGATGCGGTCAGCACCGACAATTACGGCATCAATGAGACCATGTTGCATGGCATAAGCTGCCATATTATCGGTCTCAAGAGTTACAGGGATACCATCCTCATGAAGTTCAAAAGCAGTAAGACGAGCACCTTGTAATAATGGTCTTGTTTCATCCGCATACACGCGTTCTAATTGTCCATTTTCATGTAATTTACGGACAACACCAAGTGCTGTTCCTAAACCACCTGTAGCTAATGCACCAGCATTACAATGTGTTAGAATACGAATATTTTTTTGACCTTCAAATAGAGTTACTCCTGCTTCAGCCATACGACGGTTCAATGACACGTCTTCTTCGTGAATTGTAATAGCCTCTTTAGTAATGAGCTCTACTACTTCACTCATAGAGGACATGCTTTCAACATGCTCTTTTACAAGAGAAATAACACGATCTACAGCCCAAGCTAAGTTAATTGCTGTGGGACGAGTTTCTTTTAAAGTCTCGCTAAATTCATATAAGCTTGTAAGTTGTTCACTAAATGGAGCCTCTAAACGGCCTGCTTCCATAGCAGCTAAAATGAGACCATAACTAGCAGCTACACCAATGGCAGGTGCGCCACGAACACGAAGCATTTTAATAGCCTCAGCCACTTGGCGCCAATCTGTACAGTGAACGTATGTAATTTCAGTAGGTAATTTAGTTTGATCTAATAGCACCAGCGTATCTTTACGCCATTCAATATTAATCATACCTTCTCCTTCGATGAACTATTGTGTATCGTTATGAATGAATTATAGTTTAAAGCCACCATATTCATGCATGCGATTATGCGCATCATAACAAGCATCTACATCGATTTCATCAATAGCACCTAAAATGAGAGCTTTAAGCTGAGCTGCCATATCGCCCATCATTTCTACCACTTCACTATGTGTTAGAGCAGATTCAGAAATACCTGCAGCATAGTTTGTAATCATAGAAATCGTAGCATATGCCATTTCAGCTTCATTAGCTAAATTTACTTCTGGTACATTTGTCATGCCTACTGTATCACCACCGAGCATATGGAACATTTTAATTTCCGCTGGTGTTTCAAAGCGTGGACCTTCTGTACATACATAGGTACCGCCATTGTGAACAGATAAACCTTGTTCAGTACCAACCTTTTGAAGAATATCACGTAGTTCTGGACAATATGGATTTGTTACGTCTAGATGTGCTACAGGTCGGTCACCACCTTCATAGAATGTAGTGATGCGGTTCTTAGTGAAATCTAAGAATTGGTCAGTCAAAACGAAATGACCAGGCTTGAAGTTTTCATTCAAGGAACCTACAGCAGTCGTAGAGATAATAAATGTAACGCCTAATTTTTTGAGGCCCCAAATATTAGCACGATAGTTAATTTTGTGTGGAGGAATTGTATGATCTTTGCCGTGACGAGCAACAAAGATTACTGTTTTCCCATGGTATGTACCTTGTACATAATCTATTTCACCATATGGTGTCATTAAGGATTCTTCATGAATATTTTCAAAGATGGACGGATCGTAAACGCCAGTACCACCAATTACGCCAATTGCACTCATTGTGACCTCCTATTATTAATCACTCTACCTTTTATTTTCTCATAGAATAGGAAAACAGGCTATAGGAAAAACCTCGTAGCCTGTATTTTTTCTGCATATTATATAGATTTTATTGAATTGGACCTTTAGGAGCAAACATATCTTGTAACTCTTCACGTGTGAAATGATATTTTTCATTACAATAGTGACAAACAAGCTCTGTTACTTCATCTTCTAGAATAGCCTCTTTATCTTCTTCTCTTAATGTCATGAGTACGGCACCAAAGCGATCGCGTCCACAACGACATTGGAAGTGAATTGGTTCATTATATACTTCATTCACAGTTAAGCCATCAAGAACACGTTCCATAAGGCCTTTACCATCTGGATGAGCTTTTAAATATTCTGTAATAGGACCAAGTTCGTTAATATTCTTTTCTACTTGTGCTAATGCTTCATCTGTAGCATCTGGTAAAGCTTGTACGAT
>URQX01000081.1 GCA_900550175.1 uncultured Veillonella sp. | reverse complement strand
ATGCCACAGTCCGTATACATTCGAGCTGTCTTACCATTATAGTTACCTGTAGCTAGATGAACATAACGTCTAATACCAGCATCTTCCCTACGAACGACCATGGTTATCTTAGAGTGAGTTTTAAGCCCTTTCAACCCATAAATAACATGACAACCAGCCTTTTCTAGACGACGTGCCATATGAATATTATTTTCTTCATCAAAGCGAGCTTTAACCTCCATAAGCACAGTCACTTGCTTACCGTTATCGGCCGCTTTTATAAGTGAAGCAATAATAGGTGAATCACCACTGACGCGATATAGGGTTTGTTTAATAGCTAATACATCTGGATCAGTAGCTGCTTGTGCTATAAATTGTTCTACAACCGCAAAAGACTCAAAGGGATGGTGAACAAACACATCTTGTTTTCCAATAATAGAGAATAAACTTTCCCCTTCATAATCTACCAATTCGCTTGGAAGTTTAGGTTCAAATGGTGTATAACGAAGATGATCGAGTCCTGGATAGTTGCAAAAATCAAAATACATACGACAGTCAAGGTGACCATCTATTCGATATACGTCCTTTGGTTCTAATTCAACACTAGTGAGCACAAAGTCCAATAAATTGTCCTTTACATCACCACATACTTCTAATCGTACTGCATCACCACGACGTCGACGACGTAAGGATGCTTCTACTTCAGATAGTAAATCTGTTGCTTCTTCTTCATCGATTTCTAGATCTGCATCACGAGTTATACGGAATACCATAAAATCTTCAATACCATAACCTTGGAAAAATTGGGTCGCATAATACGTAATAACATCCTCTAAATACACAAAACGATGTTCTTTATTGCTACGGCTAGGTATTTCAATGATACGATTTAGTACAGACGGAATTGGTAAAATTGCAATTTTATAGTCTTTCGTACCATCTGGTAATACTTGAAAAATTCGTACAATGGCATTGATAGTATGGTTTGTTAAAAATGGGAATGGATGTCCGGAATCAACGGCTAGAGGTGTTACAACAGGGTAAATATGTTCTTCAAAATAGTGACGTAACCAAGCCTTTGATTTTACGTCTAACTGATCTGGATAGGTAAAATAAAATCCGTGAGCTTCCAATTCAGACAATACATTCTTTAGATATGTACTTTGCATTGATACGAGTCGCTGTACAGATTCATCGATAGCCTTTAACTGTGCCTTAGCATCCATATGAGCTGCATCATACTTAACAATACCATTGATCACTTGATGACGTAACCCAGCTACGCGAATCATAAAGAACTCATCTAAATTAGAACTAGCAATAGCAATAAATCGAAGTCGTTCTAATAAAGGAGTATTTGTATCAATAGACTCTAATAGAACGCGCTGATTAAACTTTAACCAAGATAGTTCACGGTTAAAATAATACTTTGCATTACTGAACATGACGATCCTCTCCCCTTACTAGTACGATTTCCATACCAAATACCTCTGTAAAGTATTCTGAATCACGGTCAAAGGTCCACCATTCTAAGGAAATATCTTCGTTAGTTCGGCAAAATACATATAGGACATTATCTCGTTCTTCTAATGTAACTTCAGAGATTTTTTGATTACTCCCCGCATCAAGCGCACAAGCGACACGAATGATGGCTACCAGTTTGGTAACTTGAATTTTTTGTAATTCTGTTAAAGCATTGAAATACGAATCATCATCATTTGGAGTTCCCTTGTAGTGGTAATATACAACATTAGCAACCACTTGTTTTTCTTCTTCTGAAAGCCCAAATATATCGGTTCCCATTACAATGTGATACGCATGCTCTCCATGATTTCGTAAATTAACGAACTTGCCTACAGAACAAAGAATGGCTGCAATACAACATAGATACCCCCACCGTTCTGGTAATCCTTTATGTCGTAATGCTTTACAGAATAAAGAACTAAATCGCTCTACCTCCGCATCATGAATCCTATCTGTATGATATCTTGCGGCAACAGCACGAGCTAACTGTGCATTTTGTTCGCGTAATTGATACATAAATGGATTATTCTCGGTTTCTACACCATAGAACCAACTAATACCTTGAGAGAATGAAAAGCTACTAAAAATTAATGATTTAGGCTCTATGGCCGTTATAATTTCATTAAATAAAATCATAGTAGGCATCAAAATATTAGCCTTGTATTCAGGTAATTTATAGCGATTCATCAACTTAGTAGCGGTTACACCGTCAAAAGAATTGATAAGTCCTTTGAATCGTTCTGGTTCAACAGTAATAATGTCTTCTTTATTATTTTCTTGCCCCATTAAATGAGTCATATATTGAGCTTCATCACCTGATAAGACGATGCTATCAATATTAAAAGTTTGTAATTCTTCACGTAGGGGGCCAATCATACGATGTAAGTATTCTGTAATAGCCCTTGGGAATGATATAGAGGAGCGTTGATTTCGATTAAATGACTCCATAACCCGTAAGGAACCACTATGCATATTGCGTTGAAACAGCAAACTTTCACCACGCCAAACTGTTAAGCCTACCCCTCCAGAGGTGATATCCAAAAATAGTGTTGCCTTAGTAGGATCTGTCAGTTTGTATTGATGTGTCATCTTGTAATATAACAAAGCATATTTATAATATACCTCTTTCGGCATGTCGATGACCTCAACGCGCATGCCTGTTTGAATATAAATTTGATCTAGAATACTACGACGATTAGCCGCTTCGCGTATTACTGTAGTCCCATATAGCTTAGAACGACTCACACCATAATCTGCCATTAATTGCTTATATCCCTTTAAAATATGACAGATTTCCTCAATTGTTTTGAAGCTCAAACGAGATGTTTGAAATAATTCCTCCCCAAAGGTTACTTCCCTCGCCGCATAATCGATAATACGTACATCATCAATGCCTTTATATTCTAATATAGTAATACTCATGCTACTGGATCCCACATGTAGTACTGCATATCGTAATGTTTTAGGTAATGTCATTATGCCTCCTTACGAGATTCATGCCATTCTATTTCTAAGGATTTCTTGAATTCTTTTTTGAATGATTTTAAAAGTTTTTCTACAGCAGCTTTTGTGACACTCACATCACGCCCTTCTAAGTAGAATACTTTTATTTCTACACTAGTGTATTTAATATTTACCTCTAAATGCTTGATAAATTGTTCATGACTTTCATCAAGAGCCTCTGCAATAGCTAAAATAATAGAAAGCTTTTGACCTAATAGACGTTGTTCTTGATCTAACAATTTACCATATAAGAAATTCTTATATTCTTTTGGCGTCAGCCCATGAGAATTCATGACTAAAAATGCACTAAACGCCTGTTCAACATGAGAAATCCCATATAAATTACTATTAACGAGCATATAGCAGCCATGACGAGCATGACTATAATAATTAACTCGTTTACCTATATCATGCAATAATCCCGCTGCAGTCAAACATCGTCTAAAATTCTTATCTGCTTTATGGAGTGGTTCTAATGCATCATATAAATTGGTAGCTAATTTCGTAATATACTTGGCATGCACAAGCTCATGCTTTGTCATACCTAGTAGTACATTCTCCGCAGAATGAACTAAAATATCATCAATAATCGAGTTACCACCTAAATAGTGCTCCCCATAATAATCGAAAAATAAACCTTCCCGTAAACCGCAACCGCCCACAACGAGCGTCTTAGCATTTACATAGTTAAATAGTTCATCCACTATAGTAAGTCCTGCAATAATAATATCTGCACGGTCCGATGATAAACCACTAATTTTTTTACGGGCTTCTAAGGATTTCCCCTTTACATCTTCTAAAATTTCATGAAATCTATGATATGGTAGCTCATAGTTATGTAATTTCGTAATAGGGTATGATAGCTTACGTTGATCTATTTTAGCAATATTACGAGCTGTACCGCCAATGCCTAACAGAGGTAGTTTTACATTATGAAGCCATGAATGTTCCTTAATAGTTTTCTTTATGGCCTTCGTCATTTTTTCTAGTTCCTTAGAGGTAAACTCATCTCCCTTTTGATAGGTTCCTGTTAATGTGAGTGCCCCTATAGGCAGGCTAACAGCATTCACAATACGTCGATCTTTTACTAGCGTTACCTCTGTACTAGCACCACCTAAGTCAAAGATAATAAAATCTTTTAGACCAATTGTATTGATAACTCCAAGGAACCCGAGCCGAGCCTCTTCTTCGCCTGCAATACATTCTAAATCAAGTCCAGTTCGTTCTTTTACGGCTTTAATAAAAGCATCTCCATTTTTTGCTAACCGTACTGCAGCCGTAGCAACAGCTTTTATAGTATCTACCTCCATAGCATCAGCCATGTGAACAAAACCTTTTAGAGAACGTAAAGAACGCTCCATAGCTTCTTTCGTTAACTCATGAGTACCCCACATATTTTCACTTAAGCGGACACTCTCTTTCTCTTGATATATAAGACGATAACTACCCGTCTTAGAAATCTCATAAATGACAAATCTAACTGAGTTGGATCCTAAATCTATAAATGCAATACGTTTCATGCTGCTATCCTCACCTTACTAGTATTCAGTATGAATATACTTAAGTATACCATAGAAAAACGCGATTCTCACCGCTAAGAGAGAATCGCGTTTTATAATTTATAGATCTATATATTCTTAGTATATACTCAAATAGCTATAGCTAAGGCCCTTAAAATTGTACCAATAGTCTATTTACTAGTAGCCATGTTTGCTGGCATTAAAATTAATCTATACCGAATACACGTTTACCATTGTTATAAGTAATCTCACAGAACTCATCTACATCCATATCTTTGAGTCTCGCAATTTCCTCAGCTACAAATTGAGTTTTACTTGGATCATTGCGACGACCTCTAAATGGAGGTGGTGTCAAATATGGTGAATCTGTTTCAATAAGAATTCTGTCTACTGGAACTTGCTTCGCAACTTCTTTAAGGTTTGTAGACTTAGGAAATACTACAGGTCCCGCAAAGGAAATGTAGAAACCTAATTTAATGGCTTCCTTTGCCATTTCCCAGCTACCAGAGTAACAATGGAAAATACCCCAGTTATTCTTCCCTTCATTCCGCAAGATATTCATAATATCACCATGTGCATCGCGGTCATGAATGATAATCGGTAAATCTACTTCACGAGCAAGCTCTAATTGACGAATGAATACCCGTTTTTGTGTTTCACGGTCAGAAAAATCATAATAATAATCTAATCCGATTTCACCGATAGCTCTTACTTTATCATTATTAAGAGCTTGATTCTTATAGAACTCATAGTCTTCCTCTGTAAAATCTTTTGATTCATGAGGATGTGTACCTACAGCAGCGTAAAGACGGTCGTACTGTTTTGCCAAGGCTAGTCCAGATTCAACAGTGCCTCTGTCAACACCTGGAATCATAATGTATTCTACGCCTGCGTCAAAGCAGGCTTGTAGCATCTCATCACGATCATTATCAAAACGACCGTCGTTTACATGAGCATGTGTATCAAAGAGTTTCATTATTTAACCACACTTCCTGCTGGTAAAGATTCGATATTGGTTACTTCTAAATGTTCTTCCCAATCAGATGCAGATAGAATCATACCATAAGACTCAATGCCCATCATCTTTTTAGGAGCCAAGTTAGCCAAGTAAATTACCTTTTTACCAACCATAGTTTCTGGTTCGTAATATTGTGAGATACCACTTAATACCGTACGTTCTTCAACACCGATGTCCAATACGAATTTCAACAATTTTTTAGACTTAGGAACCTTTTCACAGCTAACAACTTTTGCTACACGAAGATCTAATTTTTCAAAGTCATCGTACGTAATATTTTCTTTTAATGGTGGAATATTAGATGTATCTACAGCTTCTTCAACTGTTTCTTCCACAACAACCTCTACCATTTCAGGAATTTCAAAACGTGGATAAATAGGATCACCTTTTACAACCTTTGTACCTGTTGGCATTGCCCCCCAAGTTTTAGCATCTTCTAATGTAGCATCACTAAAACCAGCAAGTCCTAATTGGTCCCAGATTTTTGGAGCACCTACAGGAATAACAGGGCTTACTAATATTGCAATAATACGCAATGCTTCTGCTAAGTGATACATAGCAGATTGCAAGCGCGCTTTATCATGAGCATCTTCAGATTTAGCTAGTACCCAAGGCATTGTTTCATCAATGTATTTATTCATGCGACCAATAAAGGCCCATACGGATTTAATCGCTTTATTAAGCTCCATATGTTCCATAGCCGCTTCAAAATCTTTTGCAGTTTGAACAGCTAATGCAGATACATCACTGTCCAAATCGTCCATATCATCGCATTTTGTAATCACACCACTATGGTATTTTTCAATCATCGCAATGGTACGGTTCAACAAATTACCTAAGTCGTTAGATAAGTCAGCATTGATCTTTGTAACAAAGTTAGGCAATGTAAAGTTACCATCATTGCCAAGCGTGATTTCGCTTAACAAGTAATAACGCAAGGAATCTGCCCCATAGGTATCGATCAATGGGATTGGGTCGATTACATTCCCTAAAGATTTACTCATCTTGGTACCATCAACAATCATCCAACCGTGGCCAAATACCTTTTTAGGTAATGGCAATTCAAGACTCATGAGCATCATAGGCCAAATAATTGTATGGAAACGTACGATTTCCTTACCTACTAAATGAAGATCTGCTGGCCAGTATTTTTTGTATAATTCACCATCACCATCAAATGGAGAAAGTGCACTAATATAGTTTACTAATGCATCGAACCAAACATAGACTACATGTTTAGGGTCGAATGGTACCTTGATACCCCAGTCAAAGGATGTACGAGATACAGCTAAATCTTCAAGACCTTGTTTTACGAATTGGATCATTTCGTTACGACGAGATTCAGGTTGAATAAAATCAGGATTTTCTTCGATGAATTGTAACCATTGATCTGTATATTTAGCAAGTTTAAAGAAGTAGCTTTCCTCTTTAACCTTTTCTACAGGACGACCACAATCTGGGCATGTATGATTTTCCCCTAACTTTTGCTCAGTCCAGAATGTTTCACAAGGTGTACAATACCAACCTTCATATTCAGCCTTGTAAATATCGCCTTTTTCATAAGCTTTAGTAAAAAGCTCTTGTACGACCTTTTCATGGCGTTCATCTGTAGTACGAATGAAGTCATCGTTGGAAATATGCATTTTTTCCCACAATGCTTTAAAGCCGTTTACGATATTTGTAGTGTATTCAAGAGGTGTAATACCTTGTGCTTCTGCAGCACGCTGAATTTTTT
>URQX01000080.1 GCA_900550175.1 uncultured Veillonella sp. | reverse complement strand
TGCCTTCTTCAATGGTAATATGCAGAGATTGAGAAGATACAACATCAATTAAAGCGGGCTTACAATGGGTTCCATCGCCTAGAACAATGCCCTCCTTAATACGTTGAATGCCTGCTTCGGTTAACTCACCCTCGAATTCTACGTAATAAACCTTCGCTACATGCTTATTGCCATTGATAATAGAATGTCCCCATACGCCATCATTGGTAAGTAAAAGTAGACCTTCTGTATCTTTGTCTAATCTTCCCACAGGGACCACACCCATTTTTATATATTCAGGTGGTAATAAATCCATTACTACAGGATGACTTGCATCCTCTACGGCAGTAATATAGCCTTTAGGCTTATGAAATTTAACATAGTAATGTTGCTTGGTATTAACGATTTGACCATCGACTGAAATTACATCAGACTCAATATTTACATGAATATCTTTTTTTCTGGCTACTTCACCATTAATGGTAACTCTTTGATCCTTTATGAGTTGATGAACCTCTTTTCGACTACCAAAGGCTTTATTAGCTAATAACTTATCGAGTCGCATTATACATGTCCTTGTAGTAATTCAACATGAGCCGTATCATTGAGCAAATTCAAAATATTATGGTCATATTCGCCCATACCATTATAGAAAATACGGTTAATAGCCGTATTACCTTGGCTGAAATTCCAACAATGACTAATTGAAATGTCTAGCAATTTACATAATAATGTTCGAATAGTTCCACCATGACATGCAACTAAAAGTGTTTCCTCTTCATCATTCTCATTGAGAAATTCTTCAAGACCTGCCCATGCTCGATCTTGTAAATCTTTAAAGCTTTCTCCGTTTGGAACTTTTACAAGATGAGGTCTCAAATACATCTCATCAATTAGGCCCGGCCAGCGTGCTTCGATATCTGAGAATAGCATAGCTTCCCAGTCACCAAAATTAAGCTCTCGTAATCGTTTATCCACTGTAATAGGTGTAGTGCGATTACCTCTAATAGCTTCAGCTGTAACCAAAGCACGGCTTAAATCACTCGATAATATACGGTCAAAGGTAATATCTTTAAGGGCTTCACCACATGCTTTGGCTTGATTTAAACCGTTCTCGTTTAGAGGAACATCTGTAATGCCTTGATATTTTCCCATTTTATTCCAATCAGTTTCACCATGGCGCACAATATATAATGTCTTCATAATCTCCCTATACTTTCAAAATATCCGTTAGCTTCTCTACTAGTTTGATATTAGTATCATGATCTTTAATAGCAATGCGAACCCAGTGATTATTGAGACCGACGTAAGTATCACAATTACGTACGATCATATTATATTTCTTCAGAGTTTCATTAATGGTGTTAGCTGTAATACCGTCACGATTAATTTCGAACAACATAAAATTAGCGGAAGGTGGATATACAGTAATCCCCTCTATAGCATCTAATGCATTATACAAAAATGCTCTTTCTTCACATAATTCTTGCTTTGTTCTTTTTATATAATCAACATCATTCAAAGCAGCCTCTGTATATGCTTGTGCTAACGTATTTACAGACCAACTAGGAATATATTGATGTAAGTGACTAATTAAATTTTCGTTACCAAAAGCAGCACCGATTCGAAGGCCTGGTACAGCATAAAATTTTGTGAAAGAATGAACTACGATGACATTATCAAATTCATTGACTAATGAACGCATAGATTGGCCATTATCTTGCAATGGTTCATTACCAACAAAGTCTATGAATGACTCATCTATAACTAGTAAACTATTGGCATCTTTCAACATACTCGCTACAGTACGAATATGTGTTTTATCTAGTAATGTTCCATCTGGATTATTAGGATTGCCTAAAAATACAATGATGCGACCATCTTGACCTTTAAGTTCAGCAGCAAAGGTTTCTAATGCTAAATAAGGTACTTCAAAGTAAGGTGTTCCATTATCATCTTCACGAGATCGATAAAAAATATCGCGTACAGGAATGTTACTTGCTTCAAGAGCTTCTTTATACTCAGAAAAACCTGGTGCTGGCACAAAAGCACCAGTATATCCAGGTAACCGGCAAATAGCATATAATAACTCAGCAGCACCATTACCAACTACAATTTGGTGTTTATCCATCCCATATGTATCAGCAATAGCATTTAATACATCATCATTTGTAGCATCAGGGTAGTGAGAAATATAACGTAGTTGATCATTTAATGCATCTAATCCACGTTGGCTAGGTCCAAGTGGATTAATATTAGCGCTAAAGTCAATTACCTCATATGGTTCAATTCGTTGTTCATGGGCAAACTGAAATATATTGCCCCCATGTATTTTAGACATTCGATTCTCTTTCTATTAAATATATTATCGTTTAATATAGGTTAAACCTTCATTCGTGGTTTCTACTGTATCCACATAGGATAGCTCTGGTAACTTACGCATGATTTCTTGCTTACAATCATCAATGCGACCATAATCTACGGGGAATAAGAGCCCCATAATGGTACCGCTATGAGCTATGATTGTGCCAACACTATTATAGTAATTCCCTATATCATGAAAGTCATATAAATTTGGTTTATATAATATACGTTGATTACCAAAAGCACTTAATGTAGCTGCTTGACCAATTAAATTGATATCATGTGTATTCAAGCCTCGCTTAAACAAACCAAGGGATTCCTCTATGATTGATTCTTTTTCTAAAATTTTAGATTGCAGATCTACTTGTTGATTAAATGATATCGTATCTATACTGCCACCTTCATCAAATACAAGGATTTTTAATGGAGGACACATTCCTAGTGATTGAGAAATGGTCCCCTTAATATAATCAAACTGAGTTACACCTTGATAAAATGAAGCATCTGTAGGCTCTACAGATAAGCAAATTTGCTCTAATTCCTTTAGTGATAGATCATAATTCATGGCTAATGCTGTTGCCATAGCCGTCACAGAAATATCCGCAGAACTGGAGGCCATCCCCTTTCCTTGTATAATATCAGAACGTACATATACAGGTGGACAAGATTGGTCTTTATTATTTTTTTGCAATAGACGTTGTACTAATTGTCTTGCCTTAGCAGATTTAGGTTGTAATGCACAATACTGCTGTGAAAATGGATGTGTTACATTACTTAATGCGTAGGAGTAGCGATTAATAGGACAGGTCACTAAGAATGACTGGCCATTAATAGAACCTTGTAGAAATTCCCCACATGTACCTGGGGCTCTTACATAATAGGTCACATTAAACTCCTTTCACATTAAATAAAAATAGTACTTATTATATCGAATTCATCGAAGGCTGATAATTAAAACATAGTAGTATTGGATGCAACTGTAGCAGATAATATGGATAAAATAACGATATATACAAATAGTAAAATCACCTCTGTTACTTCTACAACAAATCCATATGTATCACCAGTAGTACCGCCAAGTTGCTTAACAATATAATGATTAAGTAAACGATTGATAATATAGGTAATTATCATACTAACAATATTGATTTGAAAAATACCTAATGTAGCATATACTAATACACCTAATCCTACAACATATCCTACGTCAGCTATAGAAAAGATAGTATATGCACCATATAAGATCGTGTATAAGATTACCCCAATTATTAGGATTACAATAGGCATAAAGAAGGTTGAAAATGTATTATACGTAATAACATGTTTAGGTGCTAAATTAGCAAATGCAGCACCCATTCCCTCTTTTCTAGCATATGGATAAGATCGGATACTCAATACAAGGGACCAACGACTCATTAATGGCATCATAATCAAAGCCATAGGAATAAACTCTGTTGTTGGAATCGCTGTTAATAATTGCCATTTCAAAAGTGTAACAAATACAAATGCAACAACACCAAAAGAGCCTATACGGCTATCTTTCATGATTTCCAACTTACGTTCTCGTTCACGTCCTGAAAACAGACCGTCACTCGTATCCATTAAACCATCAGCATGGAGACCACCAGTAATCAAGAATTCCGCTATAACGATGATTAACATTAACGGAACCAACGGAATAAACGGTGATAATATACCATACAATAATGCCAAGATAAGGCCAATAATTAAGCCCACATAAGGAAAGGCCACAACGGATTTACCAAAGTCGTCTACAGACCATTCTGTTTGATTGACGATTTTTAAACGTGTTAAAAACTGTAATGCTATGAAAAAAGGTGTCATTATATATTCATCCCATAAGTAATGGCTGTACTAATAATAACCATTAGTATAGTCGTAAAATACATCATATAAATTGTTCGTGTAATATGGTTGCGATTTAATTTTTCAATAGGATCCCCCATGTATTCACGGAAGGTCATTTTTTTGAAATATTGGTTGTACCCACCTAAACGAATATGTAAAGCCCCTGCAACTGGTGCTTCTGCATAACCACCATTAGGACTGGGATGTTTATTAGCATCACGCAATCCAATTTGTATAGCTTTCTTTGCGTCAAAACGTAAAAAGAATGCAGAAATGATTAACAATATAAAGGTAATTCGAGCAGGAATCCAATTGAGTACATCATCAAAGCGGGCAGCTACACGACCAAAGTACAAATACTTTTGATTTTTATAGCCTAGCATAGAATCCATAGTATTGGCCGTTCTATATAGAATTGCTCCCATTGGACCGCCAATGATAAAGAAAAATAACGGTGCAATAACTCCATCTACTGTATTCTCCGCAATTGTTTCTACAGTTGCTCGTGTAATTTCACTTTCATCTAATTCTTCTGTATCGCGACCAACAATCCAAGATAATCGCTTGCGAGCTTCTTCAATATTATCTTGCTTAATTAACTGGCTAATAGTAAAGCCAGCACCAGCTAATGAGCGTGGAGATATAGCTATGTATAGAATAATTACTTCAATAGCGTATTCTACCCATTCATTAACTACGCCACCAAGCCATAGAATCAAAGACACAATAATATATACAGAAACAAGGATTAAACCTACTGCAATACCGCCGTACCATAGTTTTTTGGTGTCATTATCAGTATCTTTATAGAGAACAGCCTCAAAAAAGGATATGATACGACCAATAATGGCTACAGGATGGTATTTACTATTTGGATCGCCAATGAGTAAATCCAATATAAATGCTAAGATTGGTATACATACAAAGCTATACTTTGTAAACCAATGCAAAATTGTTAAATGTTCCATATATCTCCCCTATTCCCCCAAGGTAGACATAATATAATCCATATCTAAGTGTTCCTCCACAATGTCAGCTAATCGATTATAAGCTGCATTCTTGTGTTCAAAATAATGGAATACTACATCTAATGGTTCTAACCCCTTACGTTCGCGCAACTGATTGATAATAAAGCGTCTAAATTCATCATTATCAAATACACCATGAATATATGTACCCATTACTTGATGCTTCCCATCAATAAATCCATCAACAACATTGACCGCTTCTTCACTGCGGGTTGTAATAGTAAAGCAACGGCTCACTGTATCGACTAATGGGGTAGTATCACCCATATGGATTTCATAGCCTACTAATTTTTCACCTGTAAATGTACCATTCAAAAACTGAAGATTAGAAACATTGAATTCTACTTGGTGTGTAGTTTTTTGATCTTTCATTGTAGTAGAGGAAGCCACTAACCCAAGACCTTCAATTTCTTCAATATCACCTTCCATATGATGCGGATCATATATTGTTTTGCCTAACATTTGATTGCCACCACATACACCGATAACAGGAGTACCTTGGTCAGCGAGTTTTTTTATTTCATCGGCAAAACCTGAGTTCCGAAGATATGTAAGGTCTGCTAGTGTATTCTTGGAACCAGGTAAAATGATTAAGTCCGGTTTACCAATGACGTCACCAGGGCCCACAAAACGAACAGATACATCTGGTTCATAATTTAATGCATCAAAATCCGTAAAGTTAGAGATTTTAGGTGTTTGCATAACTACTACTTGAATATCTTTAGCCCCACTATTGCGTTTATTTTCTAGTGCTACAGAGTCCTCTTCATCAATATCAAGGTTTTCAATAGCAGGGATAACACCTACTACCTTTTTACCTGTTTTTTCTTCAATGAATGTTAGTGCAGGTTCTAATAATTTAATATCACCACGGAATTTATTGATAACGATACCTTTGATGAGAGCGCGCTCTTCTGGTTCTAGTAATTCTAAAGTACCAACGATAGATGCTATAGCACCACCACGGTCGATGTCAGCGATGAGATATACAGGAGCTTGCGTCATCTTAGCAATGCGCATATTTACGATATCATTAGCTTTGAGGTTTACCTCTGCAGGGCTACCTGCTCCCTCAATAACCATCACATCAAAATTAGAATCTAAGAAATCGATAGATTCTTTCACCTTATCAAGCGCCGTTAAAGAATATTTTGTATGGTATTCTTTCGCGCTATAGACACCAACAGGTTTCCCCATCAATACAACTTGAGAGGATTGATTACCTGTAGGTTTTAATAAAACCGGGTTCATTTGAACAATTGGATCTATGCCAGCAGCCTCAGCTTGCGCTACTTGAGCACGACCAATTTCATCCCCCCATTTTGTAACATATGAATTGAGAGCCATATTTTGAGCTTTAAAAGGAACTGTTTTATAACCTTTTCTATAAAAGATACGGCATAGTGCAGTACATAAAATACTTTTACCTACATTGGAACTTGTTCCTTGGAACATAATTTTTTTAGCCATTTATATGAACCTCCTGGGATTTTAACTCAATGGTAACACCACTAATCGTTAAGTATAATTTATCAGCTACAGTTGCCACTGTTCGATTAACACGGCCAGCAATATCTCTAAAATATCTAGCCAGCTTATTGTCGGGTACAATACCAAGACCAATTTCATTAGTGACAAAAATAACTGTTTTATCATCACTAGATGTTATTGAATGTAATAATGCCTCTAATTCTGAAAGTACAGCATCTTCTAACCGATTTGCATCTTTTTGCCCTTGAATTGAACCATGTATCATCATATGATTGGTAGTAAACATAGTTAAACAGTCTATAAGTATTACATCAGCAGCATTGCTAATATGTTGCCACTCTTTGGCTAAATATAATGGAACCTCAAAATTTGTCCATATGTCGCCACGTCGTTCTTGATGTTTCTTTATACGATCAACCATCTCTTCGTCAAATGCTTGTCCTGTTGCTACATAAGCTTTGCGCCCTTTAGTAGCAAGGGCTAAACGTTCTGCAAATTCACTTTTTCCACTTCGTGCTCCACCGGAACACAATATAATTTGGGATTTCATAATGCACCTATACAAGAATTTATAATTTCAGTATCATTATAAGTATA
>URQX01000079.1 GCA_900550175.1 uncultured Veillonella sp. | reverse complement strand
AAGATAAACAAGTGAGCGTAAGCTTACCATCCTTACGTATTGATAGCTTCTCCATCGATATAGCGAAAAAGGTGCAACAAGTACGTAAGAGTGGTCTTACCTTTGCTCCTGAAGCCGGTACACAACGTATGCGTGATGTTATCAATAAAGGTGTTAGTGAAGAAGACTTGTTGGCGGCATGTACAAATGCCTTTAAATCCGGTTGGAATACAGTTAAATTGTACTTTATGATGGGGCTTCCAACTGAAACAGATGAAGATTTGGCAGGTATTGCTGATTTGGCGTATAAGGTGCTTGATTTACATCGTGATATTACAGGTAAACGGAATGGCTCTGTCACAGTGAGTGTATCCTTCTTCGTACCAAAAACACATTCTCCATACCAATGGTACGGGCAACAAGATGTTGAGGAAATCCATCGTAAACAACGGTATTTAAAATCCCTCATCAATAACCGCAATATTTCTTATCATTACCATGATGGTTATACTGGCTATATGGAGGCCGCTTTTGCTCGTGGGGATCGCAGATTATCTCAAGTTCTTGTGAAAGCATGGGAAGCGGGCTGTAAATTTGATGGCTGGACTGAGTACTTTAACTATGAAACTTGGTTACAAGCATTCGCTGATTGTGGATTGGATCCAGCATATTTTGCAAGACGTACTCGTGACTTTGATGAGCCATTACCTTGGGACCATTTAGATTGCACAGTAAGTAAAGCTTTCTTGAAACGGGAGTGGGAACAAGCAGTAGAGGCAAACTTAACAAGTGATTGTCGTCGCGGTCCATGTAAAGGCTGTAATGTATGTCCAGAGCTAAATACTGCAATTATTGACTATAAGGAGGGTGGCAGAGTTGAAAAAGTTACGTTTGGCCTTAAATAAAGGCGAAAAATTGCGATTCCTGTCGCACCTTGATTATGCACAGGCTGTAGAGCGTATGATACGCCGTGCAGAAATTAAAATGGCTTACTCTGAAGGCTTTAATCCACATATGAAAATTAGCTTTTCCTCTGCATTGGCTCTAGGTGTAACAGCAGCTGCTGAATATATTGATATGGATGTCATTGAAGATGACAGTTTAGAGTCTATTATAGACCGTTTAAACCATGTAGCACCGCCAGGCCTTGAAGTACTAGGTGGTAAAGAAATGCCGGATAAGGTTAAAAAGATGATGGCTATTTGTAACTTTGCTATTTATGAGGTAACAGGCCCTGTAACAGATGAAAACGCTGATTGGAATGCATTACTAAAACCTTTCAATGAGGCTACAGAAATTTCTTATGAAAAGGTAACACCGAAGAAAACACGTATCATCGATGTAAAAGAATTTGTAAAGGAGCCCATCGTTGCATCTGTAAAAAATGGTATGGTGACTCTTACAATGGGCATCGGTATTTATCCGCAAGGTACTATTAAACCTAGTGAAGTGTGGAACCTTGGTAAAGACCAATATAACTGGCCGATTACAAGTGGCTATGAAATTCATCGTAAAGCGATTATGGTGGAAAACGAAGAAGGCCGTCATACATCGTTAGAGATTAATTACTAATTATAATTTGAGTGATAAAGAAGGGAGGGATAGGATGCATAAAATTTTGGTCAATGTTATGCGAGAAGAAATTCGTATGGCTGTTATCGACGAAGCAGGGCAGTTAGTAGACTTTGTCTTAGAGCGTACTGATGAGTCTCATATGGCAAATCATATGTACAAGGGTACTGTTAAGAACGTATTAAACGGTATGCAAGCAGCTTTCGTTGATATTGGGGGCTCTCAAAATGCGTATTTGAACCTTCAACAGGGGAAAGAACAGAAAATCTTGCCACGTTTATCTGTGGGACAACAAATTCTCGTACAAGTGGTAAAAGAGGAAATGCTCGGTAAAGGGGCTCGCGTTACTGCTGATGTGAGCCTTGCCGGTCGTTTTATGGTACTGTTACCATATTCTGAAGGTATGCACATCTCTAAAAAGATTACCGATGAAGCCTTACGAGCAAAGTTGCAAGAGTTAGCGGCACCATATGTGCAAGAAGGGTGTGGTTTTATTATCCGTACCGCAGCGGCTAAGGCTAGCGCTGATGAAATTGGACGAGATATGGACTACTTGTGGCGCACATGGCAACATGTGTTAAAGCGTTTTAAGGTGGCTAAGAGCGGCACTGATCTCTATAGTGATGCGGATTTTTGGTTCCGCCTTGTGCGAGACTATGCGCATCGCAATGTAGAAGAAATCATTGTAGATTCCGATATGGGCGAGTCCCGATTGTTAGATTTGTTAGGTCATGGACCTACATCACAACAGATTAAAGTGACACGTCACCGTGGTAGCACACCTATCTTTAAAGCCAATCATATTGAACCTCAATTAGAGGATCTTATCTCTCGTGATATTAATTTACCTTCCGGTGGTTCCATTCGTATCGATCATACAGAAGCACTTACCGTATTCGATGTGAACTCGGCTCATTACACAGGTAAGTCTAATAAGTTAGAAGATCTGGCTTTTACAGTCAATAAAGAGGCGGCAAAGGAAATTTGTCGACAATTGCGATTACGCGATATTGGTGGTATTATCGTGGTCGATTTTATCGATATGAAGGATAAGTCCAATCAACAAGAGTTATTAAAACTGTTGAGTGCACAGGCTAAGTTAGACAAGATGAAAACCGTGGTATGTGGTATTAGTTCCCTTGGCCTCGTTGAGATGACCCGGAAGCGTGCTCGTCAAGGTTTGCAAACCTTGATGTTTGATACATGCCCTCAATGTGGTGGTACGGGTTACATGTTGTCGGGTAGAACTGTATATATGCAGATCATTCGACGCATCCGTGAGTTATTTAAGTCTGGTCGAATTAAATCGAACCTAGAAATCGAAGTTCATCCAGAGGTAGCCCAATATTTAACAAAGGCTGTTCTTGAAGAATTAGGCGACTCTATAGGCCGTAAGATTTCGATTGTGGTGAACCCTCAAATTAGCCGTGAAGGCTATTCTTTGATGGCAGTAGCAGAATAAGTAAGTAGTTTTTATAGGTGAGTTTCGTGTCTGTATTTGAAATTATATTAATTAGTATTGGTCTAGCCATGGATGCCTTTGGTGTATCGATTGGTAAAGGTTTATCAATGCCGGTAGGGGAAAATGGCCGAAAGGTTACATTAGCTTTCTTATTTGGGTTATTCCAGTTTCTTATGCCTATTATTGGTTGGCTCATTGGGCGCCAGTTTATCGATGTTATATCTGAATGGGATCATTGGATTATCTTTGGACTTCTTGGCTATTTAGGTATTGCTATGATTCGAGAAGGACTCAGTGACGACGATGAAGAAGACGATGATAAGAAGTTTTTAGGCGCTTGGGAAATGATGATGCTCTCTGTAGCTACCAGCCTTGATGCCATGGCTGTAGGTCTTACCTTTGCCTTCATGCCCATCAATGTGTGGGAAGCATCTACCATGATCGGTGTTATTACCTTCGGTATTTCTTTAATTGGCATCTACTTAGGTAAATTTATGGGCCAGTTCGTTGGGAAATATGCAGATATTCTCGGCGGTGGGGTATTAATTCTCATTGGTACTAAAATACTTTTACAACATCTTGGAATTATCGGAGAATTTTAGAGGTTTGTATATATAAAAGTATCAGAAGCTGAGCTATTTATGTTGAATTTTGTTTGACATAGATAGGTAAATACGATATACTATATCAGTATTAGTTCGGTTTACTGAACTTTGCAATCCGCGTGAAGCAGGTTTAAACGCCCGACCGATGTTCGGGTCGGGATACCGAATTCAGCGAGTTCGATAACAAGGAGGTGTTCTCATGTACGCAATTATTAAAACTGGTGGTAAACAATATCGCGTTGCTGAAGGCGATGTAATTACTATCGAAAAATTGGAAGCAGCTGCTAACGAGTCCGTTACATTCGAAGAAGTTTTGACTGTAGTGAATGACGGCGACGTTAAAGTTGGCGCTCCTCTTGTAAACGGTGCAAAAGTTACAGGTACAGTTCTTGAGCATGGTAAAGGTAAAAAAATCTTAGTATTCAAATACAAAGCTAAATCCAACTACCGTCGTCGTCAAGGCCATCGTCAACCGTTCACAAAAGTTCGTATTGAATCTATCCAAGCTTAATTATGGTTTCCATTGGAATCCAGCGGAATAGTGAGAATCAAGTCATTGGTTGTCACATCTCCGGTCATGCAGGATATGATGAGCATGGCTTCGATATCGTATGTGCTGCAGTGTCAGCCTTATCGGCAACGGCAATGTTAGGACTTACTCAGATTGCTCAGCAAGAAGGGGAATATACGAATAGCGAAGGTCGATGTGATATGGTTCTCTCTGGTACAATTAACCAGAGTGGACAGGATATTCTGGGGACTATGATTCTTGGTTTAAAGGAAATTAGCCGTCAATATCCAGAGTTTGTCCAAATACACGAAATATAGGAGGTGAACTTAATGTTTACTTTTGATTTGCAATTGTTCGCACATAAAAAAGGTGTGTCCAGTACTCGTAACGGTCGTGATAGTGAATCTAAACGTCTTGGTGTTAAATGCCATGATGGTTCCATCGTAAAGAGCGGTAACATCATCGTTCGTCAACGTGGTACTCACTTCCACCCTGGTACTAACGTAGGTATCGGTAAAGATGACACTTTATTCGCACTTGTGCCTGGTAAAGTAGCATTCGAACGTGCTGGTCGTTACAACCGTAAAGTTAGCGTATACCCTGTAGAAGCTTAATTTTACAAAGACTATTAATCCCTAGTGGTTTTCCACTAGGGATTTTTTGCTTTCTGTAGTATGTGTCTGATAGATATATTATAATTAAGGTTAGCATTACCATTTTATTAATGATATAATAATCAGAAACATTATACTTAAAATTACTAAATAACTAGCCACAGTGAGTCGAAATTTTGCTTTTAATATACATATGACGTGATAGGGGTATTATGGCACTGCTAGAATTATCTAATATATCTTATATTGTAAAAGACAAATCTATTATCCGTGATGTATCTCTATCGGTAAACCAAGGCGAGTACATTACTATTGTAGGTCCTTCTGGAAGTGGTAAAAGTACACTTTTAAAATTATGTAGTGATCTGATTAGTCCTACATCGGGAACTATTACTTATAATGATCGTCCTTTAACGGCTATAGATCCTGAATCTTATCGTAGAGAGGTGGGCTACTGCTTTCAAAGACCTTATTTGTTTGCGAAAACAGTACGTCGTAATATTCTATTTCCTTACGATATTCGCGGTTTAGAACCGGATATGAGTCGTATAGAATATCTCTTTAATCTACTACATATGCCACTAAATTATATGGAGCGCCGTAATGATGAGTTGTCTGGCGGTGAAATGCAACGAATATGCCTCATTCGGAGCCTTATTTTTGAGCCTAAAGTGTTGCTTTTAGACGAGGTTACGTCTGCCTTAGATGTGACGAATACGTCGATTGTAGAAAATGTTATTGATGAGCTTCATAAAAAGGGAATCACCATTATCTCCATTACTCATAATGAAGAGCAAAGCTTGCGTACTGCAAATCGCCGCATCACTATCGTAGACGGTCGATTAGTTAAAGAGGAGGTATTGCGATGAGTCAGTTTCAAACTATTTCTACTACTTCCTTATGCCTTGCATCTGTATTAGTGATTATCAGTATACTGATATCTTATAGACAAGAGTTGAAGCTAGAGAAGGATATCTTTATAAGTGCTCTAAGAGCCACTGTACAGCTCTTTGTTATCGGCTTTATTTTATCGTATATTTTTAGCATGGAAAGCCCTGTATTTATAATTGGGCTATTAGGCTTTATGGCTATAAATGCAGCCTATAATTCTTCTAAGCGCGGAAAGGGAATTCCTTATGCTCTATGGATTTCTTGGTTTGCTATAACTGTAGGTGCAAGTATTACTTTAACGATTCTGCTTTTAACGGGCGTGCTTACCTTTACTGCTTATCAAGTGATTCCTGTTGGTGGTATGGTCATTAGTGGTGCTATGGTAGCGATTGGGCTTTGTTATCGCCAAATGCTATCAAATTTTGAATTGCGTAAACAAGAGGTGGAAATTAAATTAGCCTTGGGTAGTACACCTAAACAAGCTTCGAAAGCGATAGTTCGTGATGTTATAAAGACGGGTCTACAACCTACTGTAGATAGTGCCAAGACATTAGGTATTGTAGCATTGCCGGGGATGATGACTGGTCTTATATTGGCGGGCATGCCACCTTTAGAAGCGGTAAAATATCAAATGATTGTTACCTTTATGACCTTATCCACTATATCGATAGCTTGTTTTATTACCTGTCAGTTGTCTTATAGGACATTTTTTAATACTAGAAATCAATTACATAAGTAATTTTTATTGAAATCTTACATAGTAAATAAGGGATAAATTTAGTTACATATATTTTAGTCATATTCGATATAGATAATCGATATAGATTAGAATTTCCCATGAAATAAAGGTTGCTTCCTCGTAGGAGGAGGCAACCTTTTGTTATGTGTCAAATTCCTATGTTTTTTAGTAGGAATAGTGGTATACTATGTACAGTATCAGTGAAATACCAGAAGACTGGTTGTCATATACTTTCATATACCTAAAGAGGGGTGGCATTGCCACTAGAAAGATTTGAGGTAAGTACTATGTATGATGTAAAATCTCCAAAGGCGGAGGAATTTATTTCCCATCAGGAAATCCTTGATACTCTAGCTTATGCAGAGGAAAACAAGGAAAATCGGGAGTTGTTAGATGCTATTTTAGAAAAGGCTGCTACATTTAAGGGCTTGAGCCATAGAGAAGCAGCTGTTCTATTAGAATGTCCGTTACCTGAATATAAGGAAAAGCTTTATGCATTAGCAAAAGACATCAAGAAAGCTATTTACGGCGATCGTATCGTTCTATTTGCACCATTGTATTTGTCTAACTATTGTATTAACGGTTGTGTATATTGTCCGTACCATTCTAAAAACCGCGATATTAAACGTAAGAAATTGACTCAAGACCAAATTAGAGAAGAGGTTATCGCATTAGAAGCAATGGGTCATAAGCGCATTGTAATTGAGTCCGGTGAAGATCCACTCCATAATCCGCTTGAGTATATTTTGGAATCCATCAAGACTATTTACAGCATTAAAAATAAAAATGGTGAAATTCGCCGTGTAAATGTAAATATTGCAGCTTGTTCTGTTGAGGATTACAAAAAATTACATGAAGCTGGCATTGGTACATATACATTATTCCAAGAAACGTACAATAAAGAAAACTACGAAGCATTACATCCAACAGGCCCTAAGAGCGACTACGCCTACCATACAGAGGCGATGGACCGCGCTATGCAAGGTGGTATTGATGATGTAGGTATTGGTGTTTTGTATGGTTTGGAACATTACAAATATGATTTTGTAGGTCTATTGATGCATGCTGAACATTTAGAAGCTGTATATGGCGTAGGTCCACATACAATTTCTGTACCTCGTATTTGCCCTGCTGATGATATCGATGTAGATGATTTCAGTAATGCTGTACCTGACGATATATTTGAGAAAATCGTTGCTCT
>URQX01000078.1 GCA_900550175.1 uncultured Veillonella sp. | reverse complement strand
CGCTAAAGCTTTTACTGAACCCCCGGACTATCCGGGGGTTTTCTATATACAAAAAGGCACCTCGAACGAGGTGCCTCATTGTTATGGTTTATAGGAGATTTGTATTTTATTAATCTAAGTCGTAGAAACCAGATGGTTTATCGCTTAAGTTAATAATGATGTTTTTCATTTGAGTGTAGTGCTCAAGGATAACTTTGTGAGTTTCACGGCCGATACCAGATTGTTTGTAACCACCAAATGGTGCGCCTGCTGGAATGGAGTTATATGTATTTACCCACATACGACCTGTTTCGATTGCTCGAGCTACGCGAATTGCGCGGTTGAGATTTTGCGTGAATACGCCACCGCCAAGACCGTATAAGCTGTCATTAGCTTGTTCGATCACTTCTTCTTCGCTGTGGAATTTGATAACAACAGCTACAGGGCCGAAGATTTCTTCGCGAGCTACGCGCATATCGTTTGTAGCATCTACGATAAGTGTAGGTCTAATGAAGCAACCTTTACCAAGTTCGCCGTCAGTAACACGTACGCCACCAGCTGCAATGCGAGCGCCTTCTTCTTTAGCAAGATCTACATAGCTAAGTACTTTCTCAACTTGCGCTTCATAAATCAAAGAGCCAAGTTGTGTAGATTCTTCCCAAGGTAAACCAACTTTTACTTTATCAAATAGTGCGGAAAGTTCAGCTACGAATTTATCATAAATTGTATCTTGTACGAAGATACGAGAACCTGCACAACATACTTGACCTTGGTTGAATAGGATGCCGAGCATTGCCCCATCAAGAGCTTGTTTCCAGTTTGCATCTTCAAAGAAGATATTCGCAGATTTACCACCTAATTCCAATGTAGCTGGAATCAAGCGTTCAGATGCTGCTTTATATACATCAAGACCTACTTCTGTAGAGCCTGTGAAAGCAAGTTTGCTGAAGCCAGGATGATCAAGGATATATTGACCAGATTTAGAGCCTTTACCAGTTACGATATTTACAACGCCTGGAGGCAAGATTTCTTTCAAAATATCGCCTAATACTAAAAGGCTAAGGGATGTATGGCTAGAAGGTTTAATTACAACTGTACACCCTGCTGCAAGAGCTGGTGCCAATTTCCAAGCTGCCATTAGGAACGGGAAGTTCCAAGGTACTACTTGACCTACAACGCCAATCGGTTCACGAACGATGAGGCTCAATGTATTTTCGTCAAATACTTGTGCAGAACCTTCTTCGGAACGAAGCACGCCAGCGAAGTAACGGAAATGGTCAGCGCCAAGTGGAATATCTACATTCAAAGTTTCACGGATTGGTTTACCATTGTCATATGTTTCAACTTGTGCCAAATACTCTTTATGAGCATCGATAGCGTCAGCAATTTTTAACAAGTAATCCGCACGATCTACTTGAGATACTGTTTTCCAAGTTTTAAAAGCTTCTGTTGCAGCGACTACCGCTTTATCAACATCGTCTTTCGTAGCCTCTGCACAGATAGCGAGTTGTTCGCCATTAGCAGGGTTATATACATTGAATTCAGCGCCGTCAGATGCAGCTACCCATTCATTATTAATTAAAAGTCCATATCTTTCTTTAAGGTTCAAGCTCATAGCATTACCTCCTATGTAGGAATATAGATTGAGGAAGATTTCCTCTGTGATTTCATCATACTCCTTATATCTAAATATTTCAATCAGATATATCATTTTCGATATATCTGTTCTGCATTATTATACATAGTTTTAAGTTATATAGAAAAACCGCACCCTCAAAATCCATAGAGAGTGCGGTTTTGTGTACAATGACTTTTAGTCAAAAGTATTTCTCAATAATATAATTCAATTGATACTAATTATTTTGCCGACCACCATTGTTACGGTTATTGTTTCGGTTATTGTTACGGTTGTTATTTCGACGTTGTCCGTTGTTATTTCTGTTTCGGTTATTATCGTTATTCTTTGGCTTTTCTGGTTGTAACGCTTTTACAGATAAACCGATACGATTACGTTTTACATCAACAGAAATAATTTGAGCTTCAATGATATCGCCTACAGCCAGCACATCAGATGGATGCTGGCGACTATTACAGAGTTCACTACGATGCAAAAGACCATTAGTTTTAAGACCAAAGTCTACGAAGGCACCAAAATCAACTACGTTGTGAACAGTACCTTTTACAACAGTACCAACTTGAATATCTTCAAGGCTTACTACATGTTTTCTAGTAAGTGGTGCTGGCAAATCTTCACGAGGGTCACGACCTGGTTTTGCCAAAGCCCCTAAGATATCTCGTACGGTCGGTACACCCGCATCAAGTTTTGCGGCCATTTTTTCGGCATCAACAAGTGGTAATTTCACTTGTAATGCTTCCAATTGTGCTTTATCTTGCAAATCTTTTAAGGTAAAGCCTAATTCACCAATAATGCGTTCTGCCAATTCATAAGACTCAGGATGGACAGATGTATTATCTAGTGGATTTTTACCGTGTTGTAAGCGAAGGAAACCGGCACATTGTGTGAACGCCGCAGGACCTAAGCGAGGTACTTTCAACAATTCTTTACGGCTTTTAAACACACCATTCTCTTGACGATATGCAACGATATTTTTAGCCACCGTGCTAGAGATGCCCGCAATATGTTGCAAAATAGCAGGAGATGCCGTATTGAGCTCTACCCCAACGTGGTTTACTACAGTTTCAACGACTTGATCTAAGGTATGGGTCAATTGTTTTTGGTTTACGTCATGTTGGTATTGACCTACGCCGATAGATTTAGGATCAATCTTAACAGATTCAGCCAATGGATCTTGTACACGCCGTGCAATGGATACGGCACCGCGTATGGTTACGTCTAAATCTGGTAATTCATCGATAGCCAATTTAGAAGCAGAGTATACAGATGCGCCGGCTTCATTGGTGATGATGTAATGGCAGTCTAACTTTTCCTCTTCAATCATGGTGGAAGCAAACTGCTCTGTTTCGTAGGATGCAGTACCATTACCAATAGATAAGAGAGTAACTTTGAACTTACGGATTTTATCAGCCAATACCTTCTGCGCTTCTTTTCGAAGCTTTTCACTATTCGTTAAATAGTAGGCACCATAATCTAGCACATTACCTTGTTGGTCGATGATAGCCATCTTACAACCTGTACGGTAACCAGGGTCAAGGCCCATGATAACATGACCTGCCAAAGGCGGTTGTAACAATAGGTTCTTAAGGTTTACACCGAATACCTTGATAGCTTGTTCGTCCGCATTCTCCGTCAACTCATTGCGTATATCACGCTCTAAAGCAGGGAAAATTAGACGTTTGTACGCATCGGCTACTGCAGCCGCTTTATAGTCTGCGAATATGGATTTCGGATTTTTCTCTAGCTTTTGCACCATGTAAGTAACATACGTATCACCTGGTACTGTAAGGGCTAACTTCAAAGCACCTAATTTTTCACCGCGATTAACCGCCAAAATACGGTGAGATGGCATTTGACGAACCGGTTCAGCATATTCTGCGTATTGCAAGAACTGTTGTTGTACCTCTTCATCACCAGTCAACTCAGCTTGAATAAAGCCTTCGTTCCACATCTTTTTACGCAAGTAAGCACGGAAGTCAGCACTATCACTAACAATTTCCGCTACGATATCAGAAGCACCTTGAATAGCGTCCTCTGGTGTGGGCACCTCTTCCATTACAAATTCTTTGGCAATTTCTAAAGGATCACCAGAGGTAACTGTATCATTAAGGATCATTTCCGCCAACGGCTCTAATCCTCGTTCACGGGCAATCATCGCACGTGTGCGTTTTTTAGGTCGGTACGGCAAATAGAGATCCTCTAACTCTTGAAGCTTTGTTGCGGCCTCTAAGGACTTCATCAACTCGTCGGTCATTTTTTCTTGCTCTGTAATAGATGCAATGATTTCTTGACGACGTGTTTCCAAGTTACGCAAGTATTTAATACGCTCTTCAATGGTACGCAATTGCTCATCTTGCAATTCGCCCGTTACCTCTTTACGGTAACGCGCAATAAATGGCACCGTATTGCCTTCGTCCAATAATTCTACGGCAGCTTGCACCTGCTTTGGCTTAACATTTAATTCACTGCCAATAATGGCAAACATTCTTTCACTCATTTAGATGCCTTTCTGCGATAGGTTACAAAACGATGAGGATATTTATTCTTTTCATCCACCGCACCGTCTACTACGGAATCAATGGTGAAAGCCTCTTCTGGAAACTCTGGGAAATATGCATCCCCTTCAAATTCATGGTCTACTTCTGTAATGTACATCGTATCCACGTAAGGCAAGAAAGCCTCATATACTTGAGCACCACCAATGACATAGGCCGCATCAAGAGCACGTGCTGCTTCTGCAGCCGCCTCAGGACTATGGAATATCTTAACCCCTTCTGGCGCATCAAAGCCTTTATCACGAGTAATCACCCAGTGCTCACGATTTGGCAATAAGAACGGTAAGCTTTCAAAGGTCTTACGGCCCATAATGATGACATGACCTGTCGTTTTTTCTTTAAAGAATTTCAAATCATTCGGCAAGTGCCAAATCAAGGTATTATCTTTACCGATCACACGATTATGTGCTACGGCTACGATTAATGCTAACATACTGGCCTCTTTCAGTTAATACTATATGGCAACAGTCATACATATGATTCCATTTAGCAATGGTCATGAACTTCTATACTGCAACAGTCATAGACAATTTACCTAGATGTTCATACCCGTCTAACGTAACGTCCTCAGGTGTGAAATCATAGAAGTCTTTTACCTCAGGATTCACAATAATTTTTGGAGCTGACACCGCTTGATCGCGGCGTGCTAATTGCTCGCGCAATGCTTCTACATGGTTTTCATAGACATGAGCATTGTTGATAACATGAGTAAATTTGCCAGGTTTAAGACCGGTTACCTGCGCAATCATGCATTGTAAGGCTGCATATTGAGCAGTATTAAACGGAACGCCAAGGCCCATATCGCCACTGCGTTGGATGAGCATGCAGTTCAAGTGACCATCAGCTACATCCCATAACGTTTCATACGCACATGGTTGCAACGCCATATCATCTAAATCTTCAATATTCCACAAGGTTACTATCATACGACGGCTATCAGGATCTTCCTTGATAGTCTTAATGAGATTATCAAGTTGTTTGTACTTTGCAATTTGGTAACCATAGGCCTTACCAATTGTACCATCTTCACGCATCCACTCATCCCATACACGCACGTTCATTTCTTGTAATTTGCGTACATCGTTAGATTGCATTTGCCAAATCCATAACAATTCTTTTACCGCCGTTTTGAAAGCTACAAATTTTGTAGTCAAAATGGGAAATTCCTCTTGCAAGTCAAATTGCATGATTTGATGTGGCAATTTATAGGTCGCAATGCCTGTACGGTTTTGACCATACGTACCGTGCTCTAAAATATTTTCAATAATACCGAGGTATTGTGTATCTGCTAGACTCATATATCCCCCTAAATCTATGTATAATACGTCAAATCATACTAACCTATATCTTACAATATATAGTACTATCATACTAAAAAATACATAGTACTACCATATATACAGTAAAATTTATTATCCCTTATATTCTGAAATAGCCTGTAAAAAACTGAGGCCATATTTTTTTAATTTCGCTTCCCCTACACCTTTAACATTGCCAAACTCACCTAATGTTGTGGGTCGTAAATTGGCTAGGTCAATAAGCACTGTATCGGGGAAGATAAGATATGGTCGAAGCCCTGCCTCTTCGGCTAAGCGCTTGCGATGTTGTCGTAAATGTTCAAATAAACCACCCGACCCAGAACTAGATTTTCCTCGTGATGGAGTAGACGTAGACCGACTAGTTCTAGATGGTACAGATACATGTTGCCTGATTTCCTCCACCTCTTTATGCCCACCGAGGACCTCCTCAGCGCCTGCCGTCAAGGATAGCACAGGATACTTACCTGAAGAGCTACGCAAATAACCAGAAGCTACAAATTGTTGAATGAGTCCTTTAATCGATTTCTCGTCTACATTACTTAATAAACCAAATACAGGGAGTGCATCGTGGCCTGCTCGCATAATGCGGTCAGTCCGCTCACCGCGCACGATAGAGGTAATCATAGAGGCACCATAGCGCTCATCAGTACCCATAATAGCGCGGAAGATAGCCTTCGCTTCTTTTGTTACATTGACCTTATCACCGGAGCCTTTACAGGAACTACAATTATCGCAAGTAGTCCAAACGGTGCTTTCACCAAAATAGTTAAGCATATATTTACGTAAACAATTACTACAGAAACAGTAGTCAATCATAGACTGTAACTTGCGGAGTTCCACCTCTTGTCGCTCAGGCGTCTCGATGGACTGTTCAATCAAGTACTTATGAACCTGTACATCCTGCCCACTGTAGAGCAAAATACATTCTGCAGGTGCTCCATCGCGACCTGCACGGCCCGCCTCTTGATAGTAGGACTCCATATTGCGCGGCATTTGGTAATGCAACACATAGCGCACATTACTCTTGTCAATACCCATACCAAAAGCATTGGTAGCCACCATGACTTGCAGTTTATCATCTGCATAAGCGTTTTGCATCTCACGGCGCACCTCATCGCTGAGCCCCCCATGATAATGGCCCACCTTAATGCCTGCACGGGTTAGATTTTCATACACTCGATCTACATCCTTACGCGTCGCACAATAAATAATACCATTTTCATTGGCATGTTGTCGTACATAGTGAACCACATAATCCATGCGCTTTGGTGTACGGATGACAGAGAAGGATAAATTAGGCCGATCAAATCCCGTTACATACACATTAGCCTTATCTAATCCTAATAATTTCTTGATATCATTTTCTACATATTTCGTAGCCGTCGCCGTGAAAGCCCCTACAATAGGTCTTTTAGGTAGTGAGTTGAGCCACTCACCGATGAGGCGATAAGACGGTCTAAAGTCATGCCCCCACTCAGAGATACAATGGGCCTCATCCACAATGACTTGCGCAATAGGCAACGCGCGTAGCACATTACAGAAGAAATTAGAACCTAGCCGCTCCGGCGCAATATATAAGAGTTTAATCTTACCGCTACGCACTTCGTACATCGTTTTATTAAACTCCGCTTGCGTAAGCGTACTATTGATGAGCGCCGCAGGAATGTTCTGCACCAAAAGACCATCTACTTGGTCTTTCATAAGAGAAATCAGAGGAGAGAACACGATAGTAAGACCTGGCTTACAGAGTGCAGGAATCTGAAAACAAATAGACTTACCAGCCCCCGTCGGCATGATACCGATTACATCTTCATTGCGTAATAAGGAGGCAATGGGAGCCTCTTGAGCTGGCCTAAAGGAGGTGTACCCAAAGTAGGTTTCTAACATACGCAATGCGTGTTGCTTCATTCCAATCTGTTGGTTCGCACCATCACGCTGTGTGCCAACAACATTCTTTGATGTTGTCTGTTTTTCCATAGGGTCCTCCTTTCATGTTCCACAAATATACATACAATACCATTATTACGACTATCAATGACAGTATTTCGTATCCAAAATACGAAAAATCCTTTTTTCCATTCTTATATTTTAACATATATCCTTCACCATTGGACTTATTAGTATATACGATTTTACGTAAGCCAGTCTAATGCATATCGTGAAAGACTAAGCCTAAATTTGTATAAAAACTAGGTGTATATTACTAAAGTTTTACACTCTAAAGCACTAATATATGGTACAATAGAAATTATTTATAATACTATAGAATGGAACTACAACCTAAGGAGGTCTTATATAGGC
>URQX01000077.1 GCA_900550175.1 uncultured Veillonella sp. | reverse complement strand
TTGAATTAATGGTTATTTTCGGTGGGACGATTTTACATAGCTTTTCTATTTTTTCGTTAATACTTGTCGTTCTTCTTTTGGGGGAAATGTTTGCACTAAAGCAAAATCTCAATGAATATTTTATGTGCAAGGAAGGAAAAAGCTATGGCATTAGTATTATTGGAAAAGGTCGAATTGCTGTGTCTGTAGGACAGAGTATCCTTTTAATCTTTCTTGGAATCTGGAGTTGGTAACATTTAATTAGCATTAAAGTTAACAATAATTCATAATAAAATATTAAATAGAATTACATCTTTATTATCCCTATTTACTTATTTTATAATAATGAAAATTAAGATTAGTGGTGGAATATGAATAAAAGTTATTTTAAATTGAGTAGTTTGCCTTTTGCAGTTAAGTTTTATGTCGGTTTTGCTTTATTTGGATTTCTACTAATTGGACTTGTTTCTTTACATGCGTATATTAAAAGGCCGGAGCAAATGCAAAGCCTTCAATTATATGAGCAAAAGTTAGAGGATATATCTTCTAAAAAAGTAAGTGAAGAATATTATGCGTCTGGTCGAGCCTATCAAAATAATAATCTTGAAATTAGGTATGACTCACTTACAATTGATGATGTTAAAGGAATACTTTCAAAACAAAATATAGGCTGGAATGAGATTAACAAGAATCGTATTGTTGGACATGATTATGATACTAATATTTATCTCGAACTATTTAAAGAACGAGGCTCTGATAAAGTGACTTTAATATTACAAAAAAGAAATTAATTATGGGTAGCAAAATTGTACTATCTCAACAACTAATGCATAAGTAGAACTCCAAATGGAAGCAGGGGTTGATTAGTAGTTGAGGAAAAAGATAATACTAATAATTAGCATATTAGGATATATATTTTCGCTGTTTTTACTTGGTGGCTAGTTTGTTAGCATCTTTACTAGATAAATCTAGTATATAGGCAATATAAAGGACTTTGAGGGATGAAATTTAAAACAATTTATTCTGTTATTTGGTATACATTTATAGGCTGTTTTTTCGTATGGCTAATTTGTGGATTAGGCTATAGATTTTTGTTTAAGGATACTTTTGAGCAGTCTAGAATAGAACTGACACAAGCTTTAAATGCAGCTTTCCCGAGAGATCACTATATAATTGATGGAGATGTATATGATTCGAACAGAAGAAATCTATTATCTATAGGAGTATCAATATACATAAAGAAGGATTTACTACATAAAGATATAGAATCAATAAAGCCCTTAAGTGGGGAGTGGATTTTAGTTGAACAAACTAAGTCTCTTTATGTATATGAAAATGAATCATATAGAGTATATGTAACAAAGAAGCCGGAGAAGGATGGATATACTGTAGTTTTAGCACGTAATAATTGGCTAGAAATCTTGCACTTGTAATTAATTGCCTTCGATCTAATATGTGCTTTTATAAATAATAAATAATTCCTCTTAGAAGAATCAGATTTCTATGGATTTGTCAGTGTTTTATGCTTGAGGAAATGTAGATTACTAAAAAATATATAGCAAAAAGGCTACATAGACAGTTGTCTTATGTAGCCTTTTTGCATTTTGATTTGTTAGCTCTGCATAGGATTTATCATATACATCTTTATATTTATTCTCTAACAATATTATAATACCTAAAATATAAACTAAATATTAAAATATTTAATATTTTGTTGCAAAAAAAAAGGTGATTTAATATATAATTTATCTTATAACGAAAGGAGAGGAATTAATGAGAGTTGTATGTATTGCAGCAGGTTGTGTTGGCTTGCTGACTATATTCGGTACGATGCCTAGTTTTGCGGCTGAAGTATCAAACCCATTTATACAACAAGAAGCGGCCCGAGCTGATGCTTCATTACGCCAACGTGCAGAAGCACCAATGACTGGGGCCGCTTTGCCGCGTTCAGAATCTGGCTATACAGGTTTAGATAAGGCGCCTATGAAGGCTTTACCTAAGGAAAGTGTATCGTTTCCTATTGAGCATATTGTAGTGACTTCCTCAGAACCAGTGCTTCAAAAATATAAAAATCGATTACAGGTATATAACCATAATCGTATAGGAACAGAGGGTATTCAGTTTTTACAAAAGGAATTACAAGAGCAACTGTTATCTGATGGGTACATTACAAGTCAAGTAGTTGTGCCAAATCAAGATTTACAGTCTGGTACACTCACTTTTGAGATTATGCCTGGTTATGTAGAGGATATTGTTCTTACAAATCCTAAAGCTCGCACTAATTGGAGAAGTGCTTTTCCTGTAAGGCCGGGTTATGTATTACGTCGACAAGCATTAGAGCAAGGGATTGACCAAATGCGTAATGTACCAGGTCAAGATATTAAGATGACTATAGAGCCAGGTACAAAACCATTACATTCTATTGTTAAGCTTACCGTTGAGCAAAAAGGATTTGTACATGGATCTTTGATGCTAGATAATTCTGGAAATAAATCAACAGGGACGTATCAAGGAGCTGTATTTTTATCTTTCAGTCAATTGGCAGGACTCAATGATGTATTAACTACTAGCTTTACAAAAGACATCAGCCATCATGATGATGGACATGGGTCAAAACAATATGCGGTTAGCTATTCCGTTCCCGACGGAAATCGTACGTATCGTATTTCAACGTACAAATATAGCTATAATCAATTAGTATTCATGCCAAATGCGTTTCGTTCTTCTGGTACTACGCAAGGTACAGAATTTGCAGTAGAGCAAGTATTAAATAGAACAAGTCGCTCTAAGACTTCAGCTGTAGCTAAAGTCATTCATAAGGAGCGTCATAATTATTTAGATGATGTAGAGCTTGGTGTACAAGAGCAACATACAACCGCTGTGGAAGTGGGGTTATCTCATCGTCAATATAGTGGGAATACTGTATCCGATGTTTATCTATTCTATCGACAAGGTATTAATGGATTAGGGGCTCAAGTACGAAGTTGGGAAGGCTTGTCAGATAATCCTACTACACTATATAAAATGGCAGGCGTAGAAGGTCAAGTTCAAACTGGTGTTCGTATGGGCTATAAGCAAGGTACGTATACAATGCGTTTTAGAAGCCAGTTTACAGATCAACGTTTATTTGGTACTGAACAATTTAGTATTGGTGGTCGTTATTCTGTACGAGGCTTTAGTGGAGAAGAAACCTTAAGAGGAGATTCTGGCTATTATGTACAAAATGAATGGGCATTACCATTTAGAAAACAACAAGTCACCCCTTATGTAGGTGTAGATATTGGCCATGTATGGGGCCCATCTACAGAAACGCAAGTAGGTAATACCTTAATTGGTGGCGTAGTCGGGGTTCGCGGAACAGTTGGTGATGCTGTAAATTACGATGTATCACTGGGAACCCCTATAAAAAAGCCAGAAGGGTTTGATACAGATACGCGTGTGTGGGCCTTTAGAGGCAGTTATCAGTTTTAAGTGTTGTAATCTAGTGCAACTATACCATTACATGGTGAATGGTATGTACTAGAAGAGGAGAGTAATATGAATTTAAGAAAGCATACAGCAGTGGCTATCTTTGCTGCATTGTTAGCGACTAACTCTGCACCATGGATTCCTATGGCCCTTGCTAATCCTGTTGTACCTGATCAAGGTAAATTAGGACTCAAAATAGAAGAAGCTAGAAATGGCATGACTGTCGTTAATATTAATACACCTAATGATAAAGGGTTATCACATAACCAATATAATGCATTCAATGTAGACGAAAAGGGTCTTATTTTAAACAATGCGAATCGCCCTGTGAATACAGAGCTCGCAGGATATATCATGGGAAATCCTAATTTGGTAGGCCCTACAGCCAATACGATTTTGAATGAAGTAACTGGCACAAGCTCTACATCCATGAATGGTGCTCTTGAAGTAGCTGGGGATAAGGCACATGTTATCGTTGCCAACCCTAATGGTATTTCTGTTAATAATGGCACATTTATTAATGCAAGTAGCGCTACACTCACAACGGGTAATCCAATGATTAATAACGGTAGTGTTACAGGCTATAATGTACAAAAAGGTGCTATTACAGTTGGTGAAAAAGGTCTTAATGCTTCTAAAACAGCACGTACAGATATGCTTGCTGAGGCTGTAAAGCTCAATGGTAAAGTTTGGGCCCAAGATGCTCAAGTTGTAACGGGTAAGAATGATATTTCCGTAGATGCTACTGGTAAAGTTACGAATACTCACAAAACTGGTGAATCGAGTCAAGTCGGCCTTGATGTAGCTGCTATTGGTGGTATGTATGCTAATAGTATGTACTTAGTGGGTACCAATGACGGCTTTGGTGTTAATAACCAAGGCGTATTATCTGCACAAAACAAACTAACCATAGATAGTACTGGTAAGTTGCAAAATACAGGTACGATAGCTGCTACAGATGCAACTATTACAACTAAAAGTCTAGAGCAGATGAATAAGGGTAAACTTTATGTAGATACAGCAAAGATTACTACTGACTCTGTAATACAAACTGGTAATGCTACGACTAAAGAAGCACCTGTTATGATTGCCCAAAAAGATTTGTCTATAGCAACAAAATCTATTGTTAATACAGATGGTAGTGTAATCAAAGCAGAAGGTAAATTACAGCTTGGTAAAACGATGGATGAGAAAGGTACAGTATCCGGTAAAATGGATTCTGTAGTAAATACTGCATCTACCATTGAGTTTGGTCAAGGTGGAGCTTTACTTGCGAAATCTGTAGATAATAAAAATGGTGGTATTACCATTAAGCGTGTAGCTGTAGAGGGTAAAGAGCATGTCAAAAACGAAGTAGCTCCATCCGGTAGTATTAAGCGTTATCAATTGTCTGAGGAACGAATTTATGGACATGATGATGAAATTCCAAAAGATAAAGTAGTTGTACACTCTTCTGAGAATCTACAACTTTCCATAAATGGTAAACATCATGATAGTTGGACTAAATATGAATATGATCGTACTCGCGAAGTAGATGCAGTAGATACATCTCATCCTGGACGAATTATTTCTGGTGGTAATTTACATATGGATGTAGACCATATGGTGAATGACGCGAGTCAAATCAGCGCTGTTGGAGATATCACTGGTACTGTAGGTCATTATGAGCAAAGCAATCCTAAAGGTAATGAATATATAACTGAAGAGGGTACAGCTACAAGCTATAGCCGTCATCATAAAAAAGGGTGGGATACTACCAATATTCGTGAAGCGGAATATAAGAATACTAAGGTGAATCCTAAAGATGTACCTGTTGCCGTATATGGCGGTCATGTAGAAAATAGTAAAAGTGATACCACAGTAGATGCATCTCTATTAAATAGTATGAGTCAGTTATCGACGAACCCTAATACATCTTATGTGATTGAAACAGATCCTAACTTCACAAATCGTCGCAACTTCTTATCTTCTGATTACGTATTATCTCGCCTTAAATTAGACCCTATGAATATACAAAAACGATTGGGTGATGGGTATTACGAGCAGCAACTCGTTATGCAAGAGATTATGCGTCAAACCGGTAAAAGTAGACTGCAATCAGGTCTTTCCGCAGAAGAGCAATATCGCCAATTGATGGATGCCGGGATTAGTATAACAAAATCTCAAGCTATTGCATTAGGACGTGGTTTAACAGAGGCTGAGCAAAAGAATCTTAAAGAGGATGTAGTGCTCCTAGTTAGTAAGTCTGTTGTATTACCAAATGGTAAAACTGAAACTGTATTAGTACCCACTCTATATTTAGCACCAACCACGAAACGAGTAGAAGGTGGTGCTAATTTACAAGCCCAATCTATTAACCTATCTGTTGATACTATGCATAATAGTGGGAGCATTGTAGCGGATAAGGATGTGACTCTTACTGGTAATTCCATTCACAATGATAATGGTCTTATTAAAGGTAACACGGCTACGGTTACAGCAAATGACGAAGTTCGTAATACACAAGGCACTATTATGGGCAATGATACAGTCTCTGTGTATGCTAAGAAAGACGTTATTAATGAAGGTGGCACCATTACACAAACTAATGCAGCTGGTTCCACAAAGGTTAGTGCGGGGCGCGATGTAATTAATAAAGGCGTACAGTATGAGGCCGGTAATAGCAAGGTTGAGTGGAACAGTAGCAACAATCGTCGTGAAACGATTACTGGTGTAGATCAAGGCCGTATTGGTGGTGCTGGTCAAACAACAGTAGTAGCAGGACGTGATGTATCTATGGAGGCAGGTATTGTCTCCTCTGATGTGAATACAACTGTTACGGCAGGTCGCAATGTAACGATGAAAGCAATGAATGCTACACATGAACTTGAAGAACATCGTTTTGATAAAGGTAAATCTGGTGGTGGACACTCTCAAACGACTCAGTCTCATGATCTTGTGAAAGCTCAATCATCTGTTGGTAGTAGCATCGAAGGTAAAAATGTTTCTGTTGTAGCCTCTGATGCAGTACAACTGGAAGGTAGTCAAGTGTTAGCGGCAGATACAGTGAAGGTATCTGGTAATACGGTTGCATTAAATACCGCAAAAGCCAATAGTACAGTTAATCATGTGTATCTAGATAAAAAGAAAAGCTTAGTAAAACGTGAAAGTACAAATGCTGTTGATGACGTAACAAGCACATCTGTAACAGGTTCTACAGTAAGTGGTAAAGATATAACTATTACAAGTACTCAAGATGTAACAGGTCAATCTGCTCAAATTTTGGGTGAGAATACTGTATCTGTTACCGCTGGTGGTAAGGTAGAATTGGGCGCAGATAAAGATGTTACTGATGGTTCCAGTGTATATCGTCATAAAAAATCTGGCTTGCTTGGTGGTGCAGGTATAGGTTTCTCTATTGGTAAAGAAAAACACAATATTGATGAAGCAAACCATGAAGAAGCTACTGTACGAAATACAATTGCTAGTACGAAAGGGACTGTAAATATTAAGGCTAATGATACAGTACATATTACAAGTGCAGATATTGTTGCTAAAGAAGGCGCAGTGTTAGACGGCTCTGCTGTTACATTAGATGGTAACGTGGATCATAACCACATGACACATGATGAACGCTACAAAAAAACTGGTCTTACCGTATCTTTAGGTGGTGCAGTAGCTAATACACTTACAAATACTACACGTACAATAAAAGAAGCTGGTGGTCGTGATGATAAACGGTTAGCCGCTCTTGAACTCAATGAAGCACGTAAACAATTACAAGATGGCTATGAAGCATTAGATGAAGCTTTAATAGGTATTAAGATCAGGGATGTTGATGGGAATATATTAAAGACTAAGAAGGGAACTGCTGAACGTGGTGCTAAAAATATTGATGATGCTATAAACTTGTCTGTAAGTATTGGTAGCACTTCTAGAAAAGAAGGGCAAGTAGTAGATACAAATACATATCAAGGTGGTACTCTTGTTAGTGATAGTGAAGTGCAAATCAAGGCTCGTGATGCTGAGCAAGGTGGTATCGGGTTAACTGGTGAAACAGTAAAGGCTAAAAAATTAGTATTAGATAGCGCTAGCGATATTAACCTTGAGGCTGGCAAGAATACTGTAGATGTTAATAATACCTATAAAAGTTCTGGATGGAGTGTTGGTGCAGGTATTAGTTTAACTGGTGGTGGACTTCTTGATATTAATGCAAGTGGTCATATGGCTCGTCAAAATGGGGATACTCATCAAGAAAGTTATGTACCAACTAAGCTTAAAGCAGTCGAATTAGCACAGCTTAAAGCAAAACGAGATACAAATATTATTGGTTCTACTGTGTCTGGTAAAAAGGTAGAAGTAGACACAGGCCGTGATTTACATATTCAAAGCTTACAAGATGTAGATAACTTTAAAGAACATAGTA
>URQX01000076.1 GCA_900550175.1 uncultured Veillonella sp. | reverse complement strand
CATAGGCTCTGAATAGTTTAGATAGTAATTCAGGTGCCAAGCGCAATAGGTCTGGATTTTCACAGAAGGATACGCGCAATTGTGTTTTGCCTGGATTATCTTCGCCTTTTTTACCGCTATAGAAACCATTGAGTGGAGCCATGAGGAGTGTATATTCTTTGCCGTCATCAAGGCTAACTGCACCGTGTTCAGCACACCAAGAGGCAAATTCTACACCATCAAAGCCAGGTTTCGCTACCTTCCGTACGTCGATAACAAAGTAAATGGACGCTTCTGGACGAGATACGATGAAATCAGGTTCTACCTCTTTGAAGCCTTCATGGAGTTCAAAGATCATCTTACGGTAGTAATCGCGTTGTTGCTCATACCAGTTATGAAGCTCTGCGTGGCTTTCATGAGCCAAAGCACCAAAAATATATTGGCCTAGTGTGTTAGCACTAAGGTTCGCTGTATATTCGGCTACAGATTTTTCATAGCACAATTTATTATCTGTAATGATGGCCCCAATGCGTAAACCACAAGCATTCCATACCTTACTTGCTGTTTCAAGACTGATACGACGACCTTCGATACCAGGAACATCTTTATTCGTCAAAGTCCAAATACTAGATGTTTCTTTCCCTTTTTCGTAAGCCAATTCGCGATAGGCTTCGTCAGAGATAATCCACAAATTATGCTTAACACATAATTTTGCATATTCAATCAAAGTTTCTTTACTGAATAATTGACCTGTTGGATTATCGTAAGGAATGATGAGCAATGCACCTGGTTTTGTATCGATAATGCGTTGTTCTACTGTTTCAACGGATGGTAATTCAAACTCACCATCTTCGTTAAGTCGACGTTCAACAGTGACCGTTTTACGACCGATACGAAGACCTACCGCATCATAGTTTGTATAAGATGGGTTGAACATTAAAAGAGGGCGTTCCTCTTCACCAGCACCGCCACATACGCCAAGCATGATGATTTCCATCGCCATGGATGCACCATCTGTTACGAGTACATCAAGACCAGTTGTATCAAAGCCTTGGCTGCGCAAAATATGAAGGAATGCTTCGCGACATTCATCAGTCCCCGTAGTTGGTACGTATGGCACGATGCCATTATGGAACGGGCTATTCACACCGCCTAAATTGAACAACCTACGCTGCATGGCGGGATGCATAGGACGCATTACATTACCAATAGAACCATTCACCAAGATAGGTGGGTTCTTACGTTCCAAGAATTTAATTTGTCCTAAGCGAATGCCAGATGGCTTGCGAGCCATCATATACGGCGACAATTCTGGTTGTTTCATTCAGATCCAACTCCTCTAAAAAAGAAACTGCCTCGATAGGGAGGCTAATATAGATACCTAATATTATAGTGCTTTTACTATAGAAAATCTATAGTTTTATCATATAGAATTGCTCACCTATCGTTCATATACCATTTGTGCCATAAAGTAAATGCCTCGTCCAATATGATAGGTTTTAGCTAGTATCGATTCATTAGCTAGAATAACGACCTTTTTATTCTTAATCGCTTTTAGATTGGCTAAAGCTGGATCATTATAGTAACTATTGAGTACCGCATCACGATTAAAGCTAGCTCCGTTTACATCTGCTGGTACAATAATAACATCCGGATCAGCCTTGATAAGATCGTCCTTTTTGCCCATGTAGGACCTTTTCACGTCAACCTTTTTCGCTGCATTGTCTACATTTACATATTTGAGCATATCTTGAATCAATGTATCTGGAGCCCCATATAGGCCATGTTCATTATAAACGGCAACGGTCTTCTTTGGTTCATCACGGCGAGCAAAGCGCAGTGATTCTGTATCTCGAATATAGTTCATCATAGTTCCAACCAAGGTTGCCGCCTTATCTTCACGGCCCAATAGCTGACCTACTGCTTTTGTTTGGTCCTCTACCTCTTTTACCGTCTTAGGCGCTCTTAACAGTGCTACCTTTACACCTGCTTCTCGTAGAGGCCTAACGAGGTCTGTGGCCCCATTGTCATCTTCAACAATGACAATATCTGGTTTTAATGCCTCAATAGCTTTCACATCAGGCGCCACGCGCTGTTTTACACCATTTGATGTTTGATACGGTGCAGCAGTGCTAGCCACCACAGAATCACCGGCTAGTTCAGATACAAGGTCTGCCGCATTTGGTCCTACCGCTACGATTCGCTCTGCCTTATGATCGAGGATGACTGTCTCGCTCGTGCCATCCACCATTTTATAGATTCCTTTTGAGCTCAACATGCCAAATATTCCGCCACTGGTGAAAGCATTCCAAGACTTATACATGCCCATAATGGCCACTACTAACACGCCTACAAAGACGGCTAATATGATTAATAAACGTTTTAACTGCATATGCTCTCTCCTCATATACCATTATATTTAACAATACCCTCATAAGTGCTAGGCCCATAGAGCCATTTTGCCATTTGCTCCATAGCTGAAAAAGTTTTTGTGGAATAGCTCATCAAAGACATTTCATGGATAGGATATACATAACCTTTTTTAACAGCTGTTAGATTCTGTAAATCCGGATCTTTCATAATGGCCTCTACATCTTGTTTGTATTCAGGCAACTTATCTAGATAGCGTGTAGGCACAAAGATAACATCAGGATTAATACGGATTAAATCTGCTTTTGTACCCATCGATTTGGTCATATCCACCGTCGTTTTATGATCACGGTACCACCAAACATCAGATAACATATTAGGATCCTTACCATTCTCCGATATAACAAGATTCCCCGCTCCATCGATACCATACACAGTTTCAATCATGTCCCGCACAATGCCAGAGCGATACACGCCATGAGAGCTATTATATAAAGCAATCACAGGCTTTTTATCATTTTTGTGCGGTTCTGCATATTTCTTAACCATCCGAGTATATGCAGAAAATGCGCTACTCCGATCTTTCTCATGGAATAGCTTCGCCATCGATTGCGCTGTCTTTATGATGCCATCTAAGCTGTCTTTTTTTGTATATACAAAGACAGGAATTCCTGCTGAACGCAATGAAGCCACAAGGCTCGGTGGCACCGTATCTGATGCGACCACAACCTGTGGGTCATAGGACTTAATAGAATCTACCGTTTGATCTACGCGACCATTGATCTTAACCGAACTTGCATAGGAAGAGCCATCACTGGCGACAATGTAATAATCACCACCTGCAGATTCGACAATATCGACCGTATTCTCCCCTAATGTAACGACACGTTCAACATAATCAGGTACTTTCATAGACGTCCCCTGATTATCTACAACCTCCATTTGGTTCCTCGCGGCTAACCATTTGCCTACCGTGCCATGTCTTGGTATAACATCGCCTAATAACTGGGGTGATATAGCGATAACTAAACCAATCACTATAAGAATGCCTAAAAAGATATAATTAAACACAATCCATTTTAAGGCTTTAAGTATGCTCGATTTTTGATTCATAAGCGGCCCTCTCTCATCTGCAACTTACGATTTAAGGATAATTTATATGTTAAGTATACCGTATGAAACTAAGAGCGGTCTACACGAGATATCATCATGAATACAAAGAAAAGACCGAGCCCCATTGAGCTCGGTCTTGCATACGACATGAACAATCAAGCACTTAAATAGTTAAATTATCTATCGATTGTTTTACGTCCACTGTTCGTAGAGTTTGAATGATTTGTAGTTTTAGCTGTATGTTTTGTTGTAGAAGCCTTAGTCACAGGTTTTACTTCTTTACCTTTAGCCGGTTTAGCTTTTTCTGCCTTCACAGGTTTAGCCTTTTCTTGTTTTACCTTTTTGGGTTTCTCTTGTTTCACTTTCACAGGGTTTTTAGCATTAACTGCTACGCCTGCTGGTTTAACAAAAGCATTATTAAGGTTTGTTGCCACTTGTAGTGCTACGTCAGAACTTGGGGTAGATACGATGGATTGGCCAGCCACAGTTACAGTGCCACCACTATAGGATGCAGAACCTGGTGTAATTTGGTTGTTATGGTACAACCGTGCCAATTTACCAGCCATATAATACGCCCGTTCTTCTCCTGTATAGCGGCCACTGCCTGCTGGGCTATAGATATTATCACCATTGACGTAAACGGCGCCATTAGACACGTTTACGTGATTTCCAGAGTATGTGTACATGCGGGAAATATTGTTATTTACACGATCAGACAACTTAGGATGGTTATTAGGTGCCACTACTTGTGAAAGCCCTTCACGATAGTGTTCCCCCACTTTGTTGCGTAGTACCGCCATAGAACCAGCTGCACCGCCCACATTATATGGAGATTCACTTAAAATCTTGAATCCTAGTTCATCGGCTGCTTTTTCTTGGCTCATTGTAAACACTTGGTTAGACAAGTAGTTACCTGCTACGTTGGATAAAATGGCAGCCCCTTCGCTACCGCCCGCAGCGATACCTACCGCAGTAGATAAGCCAATTTGTTTTTTAGCGCCATTAATGATATCTTTGTGCTCACCATGTGCAATTTCATGGGCCATTACGTACGCCAATTGATCATCATCAAGGGTATCCAAAGCACCTTTGTTAATAGACATAACGCGACCAAGCGTTGCAAAAGCATTGAACTCCTCATCAGGGTTTGCATATACAACGTAAGAACGTTTTACGCTCGGCGTAGCCTCTAACGTTTTCATAATGCGATTTACACGTTCTTGAGCTGCACTATCGTTCAAGTAACCTGTTTTTTCTTTTGTACGAGCCAAGCTCTCTTTTTGGCCTTGCTCAGAATTATCCATTTTATTTAAAGCAGTAGATACGTAAGCCATAGCAATAGCGCCACCAGCTAGTGATTGTACCGCACCAGATGCCGCATTCACAGGTGCTGTTTGCATAATAGCAGGCGCCATTGTCGCTGCCATAGCTACAGATAACGTAGCTGCTGTAAATTTCTTGTTCATTCTCTCAACCTCTCAAATTGATTAACCATATAGTAATAAAACAAATTATCACACTAGATTTACACACTATGTATATAGTATCGCTCCATGGTAAATATAGAATGAATAATGGAACAATCATTCATCTGTTAGATATACGTTGACGCTATGCATTAACGCTATACGTCAGTTATAAAGATTTATTTACCTAATATACATAATTCCACTATCGAAAATTAATCAACGATTGTACAAATTATTCACTTCCCACTACTGGTTTAGCTGAAAGTACTACCGCTTCTTTACCATCTTTAGAAACGGCACCACCATGGGTATAGCCTACTACATCAAAGCCCGCCTCTGCACACTGCTCTGCGATGCTTTCATAATTTTCATTCTTACCACGAGTACATGTAGAAAGATGAACTGTAGTAACACCTTTTTTCTTGAAAGACTCGATTTTCTTGGCTAGATCACCACCACTATGCGTGAAACCTACCAACTCAATATCCTCATCTGCATAACGCTCAAAGGAATCCGCTTTATTCATAAATGCTTTTAAGCAACCGCCACAAGAACAGCGCTGCATTGTATCCTCATTGACGAGAACTGCTATTTTTTTAGACATAAAACCTCCTATTAAAGTATAGTTTGAACTTTAGTATAACATATGTATTGAGAAATGATGTATCTTAAAGCACATAAGTGAATATAAGATATATATAACTATATATGTATTATCAATAAACATGATATAACTTGAAATTCTAGTTGAACGCTCTAAAAAGATAGGCAAATCAACATGAACTTGAATAGTAATTACAAAGGTGTTAAATCATCCCCATTAATTCTTTAAGCTACCAAAAACTATTCACGTATCTATATAGTAAAGATAAGAATTTAGAGTATATAAAACTATTTAAAATTGAAGCGTGATAGCATATATGCTATCATATAAGAAAGAAGGATTGGGATGGAGAAACCTAAGTTTGAGTTCTATACAAGACCTAATGGACATAATGAATTTCTAGAATTTTTAGAATCACTTACTGAATCTGATTCGGGTAAAATGTTTTCATTAATACATAAAATCCAGGATTCAGGATTGTTAGTTGCTCAATATATGCAGTGGGTAAAGAAAGTGGATAAAAATCTATATGAAATCCGTCTTAAATGTCCTAATAGTATTCAAAGGGCATTATACTTTCATGTAATTAATAATAGATATATTATTACACATGGATTTACTAAGAAAACGCAGAAAACACCTAAAAGAGAGATAATTCATGCCAAACAAATTAGGCGCGAGTTTGAGGAGGAATATTATGCCAACAATTAAATTTGACGATTTTCTGAAAGAACAATTAAAAGATCCAAAGTTTAAAGCCAGATTTGAAAAAGAATCAGCTAATCTAGAAAGTGCTATAGTGATTGCAAAAGCTCGTGAAGCAGCCGGTTTAACACAACGTGATTTAGCTGAAAAATCTGGTGTCCCTCAATCCACAATTGCAAGAATAGAACAAGGTGCAAATACAAGTATTAGTACTCTCTGTAAGATTGCATTTGCTTTAGATAAACAAGTGAAGATTAGTTTAGTATAAGAAGACCCCCTATACGCTAGTTAACGTGGCTTATAGGGGGGGTATCTTTTCTTGTAGAGTAAGATTTACGTATTACATAATAGCTTCTTCGCGGCCAAATTTACCGTTTATGTATTCTCCATAAGCGAGGAGAAGCTCTGTTTTATTTGTCATAACATATGGCCCTTGTTTTACCACTGGTTCATTGAGTGGTTCTCCAGCGAGAACGAAGATTTCAAGACCTTCATCACCAGACTCTACCTCAAAGCGCTCTCCATCATTGTTGAAAAGTACAAAGTCTCCAAATTCTATGCTTTCACCATTGGCAGTACCTGTACCATTAATCACAAGAAAGCCTGTATTCCAAGTCATATTCTCAGAAATAGAGATCCATGAATTAGGTTGAAGTTTTAATTTGTAAATATTCATCGGTGTATGGGATTTAGCAGGACCTGTTATATATCTGAAAGAGCCTGTGTAAACGATGGCATCGATTGTTTCATCAAGAGATTGATACCGCCCCATTGTAGTAGCAGGTATATATTGATATGCAGGTGCATCATTTTTATGACGTTCTGGTAGATTTACCCATAATTGTAAAGCATGGAACAAACGTCCCCGCTTTGCATATTCTTTTTCATGAAATTCTTTGTGCAAAACACCACTAGCGGCAGTCATCCATTGCACATCACCGGAGTGGATAACACCACTATTACCAGCTGCATCTTTATGCTCAATGGAGCCAGAGAAAGAAAATGTTACCGTTTCAAAGCCTTTATGAGGATGTGGTGTATCCCCTGTATCAAAAGGACTGCCTTCAAAATAATATGGCTCGTTATAGTCGAGTAACAAAAATGGAGACATACGATCAAGCATAGGTGAGTCATCGCCATCAGGGAAGTACTGACGTACTCTAAATCCAGTGCCTACCCAATGAATATCAGGAGCTTTAATAATTCTTTCAATTGTTCTTACAGGATTCATTCTATCACCTCTTAATCCTATTTGGCTTATATTAATAGTACTTAGCACATATTAATAGTACTTTCCTCTTAATATTTAAATTTTATATGAACAATCATTCATATATCTTAACTTCATTATATCTAATTTTTTCAATATGTCAAGAGGTGGGATATTACAATAGTAATTTACATAAGTTTCGAGCTACTCAACTAGTTTACGATTCGATAATACCATTGGTGATATGTACTGCGGGATTGATTACCTATAGTTAATTGCTCTGCTCACCAGGTACCCTGGGAGGATATGTTTACATGTATTTGGAGCTACTCAACTAATGTACGCTTCGGTAACATTGGCACGTTGTGCCGTGTTACAGTATAGATATAGTTTGCCTCCTACCACTAGCCACGACTTCCTATCACACTCGCCCATGGCAATATAT
>URQX01000075.1 GCA_900550175.1 uncultured Veillonella sp. | reverse complement strand
AAAGCTGTTGACGGCATGGTTAAATACATGGAAATCAAAAAAGCTCAAGAAAGTGTTAACCAATAATTCTATAGCGGATAATGATATGGCAATATTACTATTCAAGTGTATTCATGATGAATAAATAATGTATAGAAATTATAAAAACATAGGGATTATCTATATTTATTGATCTTATATAGTACATTTTTAGTACTAATTCTTCCTATATATACGATAATTACACGAATTGTTGAAAATATACATAACATAATATGCATAGAAAAAAGCCTTACTAGAACTAATTGATACATTAGTTTTTAGTAAGGCTTTTGTGTTATTGCTTTTCAACTGCTACTAGTCACTGAACCTTCGAAATCGGTATAGTAAAGGCATAACCATGTGTTGAGTGTGAAAGTAGATAGAGGTTGCTATGAATTCTATCCTATGTTGTCATGATATACAGATCCGACAAGAGGTTCACAAACTAGGTGTGTTGATTTTGCTTTGGCGTAGACAATTGGGCATGACACAGTATCAGTTGGCAGATAAGTCAGGTCTAGCTCAATCTTATATCAGTGATCTTGAAAGTGGTGCTATCGATCCGCGATGGTCTACTATTTATAGAGTTGTATCTGGATTAGGGCAGATGAGCGTACAAGATTTTCTAAATGGTCCACAAACCATTAGAAGCCTAAGGATTCATTGATGATAATAATCTCCATGGTTTGCATGTTACGCATCTTTTTATAGTAAATAGTTAAGGCATTACATATACGATCTGGAGAGCCGCAGTCGTAGCATTTTTCGTCCAAGGTAGCACACGGATTGAGAGAGCTCTTTTTGTTTTTCTTACTGTTAAGTGGGGCTGCTACATTTCGTGCACGATAAATGGCAGACGCTAAGTCAGGGGTTATTTTATTAACTCCTAATACAAAGAATACCTCTTGAGAACCAAATAGAGAGGCTGCCACACGATTGCCTGTACCGTCGATATTCACCATCTCTCCCGTTTGTGAAAGGGCGTTTACCGAGGTGAGAAATACATCGCGTCCCATGGTGCGTAACGCCGTATCGCGAAAGCTTTCACCGGGCAGTGGACGCTGAATGTCTGTTATGTCCTCGTTGACCTCAGATAAAGCATCATGAACACCTATTTCTAATAAAGTGCGAGAATCGCCAATGGCTACAGATTTGTTTTGGATGCGATTATTTAGATACGCAACGGCTTCGGCGCCCGTTTCAAAATAATGAACTACAAATTTATTTCGCTCTAAGGCTTTGATCGTTTTCTCTATATCGATGGGGGTATCGTTATTTTGAGGATTGATAACTGCGTTAATCGTCGTTTCTGTATTGGCCATGAGTCCTCCTGAATAGGTGTTTGTGATTAGAAGCTAATGTTTCGATTAGTAGTGTTTGCTATTTACTATTGTATCGTTTTATAGGCTTAGAGTTCAATGAAAGCTATATATCTTCCTTGGTATAAGAACAAATAGAGGTGAGGTATTACAATTTATTAGATTAATTATAGGAATAAAATCCAAATTATGTATCTATACAATAAAACCTTGGAATGAAATCCAACTTTGTGTTAATATTAGTATAAAGTTGGAATGGAATCCAAGTTTTGTAGGTAGTCGATATGATGACTGACAATAACAATAATTGGGTTCCATCTATGAGCAAGTACATAGATGAGGAGGCCCTTATGAAGTTGATTCAGCGTCATGGGTATATAGAGTTTTTACGACGGAATCGTGAACGTTCTATTATTAAAGTCGTTTCTGGCATACGTCGTTGTGGTAAATCTACATTGTTTAGGCTGTTTAAAGATGAGCTATTGGCAGATAACGTAAAGCCTGAACAGATTATTTCCATTAATTTTGAAGAATTGGAATACGAGCATTTGAGAGATTACCATGCGTTGTATCAATATATTTTAGAACGCATGCAGCCTAATGAAATGAATTACATTTTTCTTGATGAAATTCAACATGTAGATCAATTTCATCGTGTTGTAGATAGTCTGTTTGTAAAAGAAAATACAGATTTATATATTACAGGCTCCAATGCATATTTTATGTCTTCTGATATCGCTACATTATTGACTGGACGGTATGTAGAAATTCAAATGTTACCACTATCCTTTAGTGAATTCTACCATAGTAATTATGATGGTAATCAATATTCTTTAATTCCTGCGTATGAGTCTTATCTTCGTGAAAGTTCATTCCCTTATACTCAGCAATTAGGGGGCGAAGATTTTGATATTCAGGAATATCTATGCGGTTTATACAATACATTGTTATTACATGATGTTGTAGCTCGATTAAAGATAAATGACGTTACCATTTTACAAGATATGGTGCGATATATTATGGCGAATGTAGGAAGCTTACTTTCACCAAATAAAATAGCTAACTCTCTCGTTAGTGCTGGTCGTAAAATTGACAATAAAACAGTAGAACGTTATTTGCAAGGCTTACAGGATAGCTTATTGTTGTATAAGGTAAATCGTTATGATGTGCGTGGAAAAGAATTGTTACGAATTAATGCAAAGTATTATAGTGTAGATGTAACATTGCGCAATTTATTAGTGGGAAATGCTAGTCGTGATACAGGCCATGTCTTAGAGAATATTGTTTTTCTTGAACTCATCCGTCGTGGCTATACAGTATATGTAGGCCAATTAGCTAGGGGCGAAATTGATTTTGTGGCACAAAAAGCAGGTGTTACGGAATATTATCAAGTAAGTGAAACGGTGCTAGATCCTAATACGTTAAGCCGTGAACTCGCGCCTCTTGAGGCTGTACAAGATCAATATCCTAAGTTTTTGCTCACCTTGGATGAATTAAATAAAAATGCAAATTATGACGGAATTCAACAACGAAATATTTTAGAATGGTTGTTAGAGAGCTGTTAACTTGCTATAATAATAGTATTGATATGGCATAAAGCCAATGTTAAGGAGGCAAAAATCGTGGATTTAATTCAAAAATTAAAAGACCAAGTAAAACCATTAGGTAAAAAAATCGTGTTGCCAGAATACCAAGATGAACGCGTATTGAAAGCAACTGAAATCATTTTGAAAGAAGGTTTCTGCACACCTGTATTGGTAGGTAACCCTGCTGAAATCGCTGAAGCTGCTAAAGCTGCTGGCGTATCCATCGAAGGTGCTGAAATTATCGATCCAGCTAACTATGATCGTTACCAAGAAATGGTTGATACATTCGTAGAATTGCGTGCTAAAAAAGGTATGACTCCTGAAAAAGCTGACGCAACTATGAAAGGTGACTGCTTATTCTTCGGCGCTATGCTCGTTCGTCTTGGCGTAGTAGACGGCATGGTTGCTGGTTCTGCAACTCCAACTGCATCCGTATTGCGCGCTGCATTACAAGTTGTAGGTACTAAACCAGGCCTTAAAACTGTATCTTCTACAATGGTTATGTTCACAGATAAAAAAGAATATGGCGATGATGGCATGCTCATCTTCTCCGACTGTGGCGTATTGCCTAACCCAACTAGCGAACAATTGGCTGATATCGCAGAATCTACTGTAGAAAAAGCTCGTAAAGTTGTTGGCATGGCTGACCCTCGTGTATCCATGTTGTCCTTCTCCACTAAAGGTTCTGCTTCCACTCCAGAAGTAGACAAAGTAGTAGAAGCTGTTAATATCTTGAAAGAACGCAACGTTGACTTCAAATTTGACGGCGAATTACAATTGGACGCTTCCATCGTTCCTTCCGTAGCAGAAAAGAAAGCTCCTGGCTCTCATGTAGCTGGTAAAGCTAACATCTTGATTTTCCCTGATCTTCAAGCTGCTAACATTGGTTACAAATTGGTTCAACGTTTCGCTGGCGCTGATGCTATTGGTCCATTGATTCAAGGTTTAGCTAAACCTATCCATGACCTTTCCCGTGGTTGCTCTGCTCAAGACGTTGTAGACGTTGCAGCTATCGCTGCTGTTGAAAGCATCTAATTTCAACTACAACTTCATTTGAAGTGCTTCAATGAAACACTAAAAGCTGATTCTTTGGAATCAGCTTTTTTGTTTGTATAAATCTATATAGAAGGTGTATGATTAGGTTAAATAAAGTTGATTAATATATTTAATCAATGCTTGCTTGAATACACTTGATATGTCCAAGTGTAATTGTGTTTAGAGTCGTGAAAAGGAGAGGGCTATGATTTCTGTATTCGACACAAATCCTGTTGTTTTTGAAAGTAATGATCGTACTTTAACAATTAGTTACAATGGTGTACTTTGCAAAGATGCAAATGGACAGGTTATTACTGACATTGATTTTGAAGATGTAAATGAGCTATATCTTACAAGATATCTAAATTCAAATAGTAACTATACGATTATGTTTAGAGACCATAATTGGAAAAATATAGAAGGTCAAGATTTAGATACAGATCGTACAAAATCTAACACTGGTCATAACATTCGTGAAATAAAAGCTATTCTTGCAGCCTTTGCTCGAAATAAATTGACCGCAGATTTTCCTGCGAACTTAGATACTCTTCAATTGCCATTAGACTCTTCCTTTATGGGTAAACGAGAAATTACCATTAAAAACGGCGTTATTTCTAATGGCAAGGTAGATATTCCTATTAAAGATATCCGTCGCGTAGTATGTGCATCTAATGGCACGATTAGCAAGCTTTTAGTATACAAGGAAGAAAAGCCTAGCTCATTCCTTAAAAAGATCTTTGATTCTCCTGATATGAAAATCACATTGAATGCCATTACGTTGCCATTATTGGAAGCCATCGTAACACGTAACACAGGTCATGGCATCGACTTCAGTCGTGGTAACGGCTTTGATCAAAAGGATTCCAACTATATTATTATCCGCTATCTAGACTCTGGATTCTTCCTTGAAAAAGATGGCACAGCACCTACAGAATGGCAGAAAACAGCTGCTGAAACAACCGCTAAATTTAACTATGATGTGAGAACATTATTGGTATAACATCCGCTAACATAGAGCCTTTTGTTAAGGAACTATGAAGTGTAAAAGACTGTATTACTCATAAAGTAAATATGAAATAAGACACAAAAAGAACCGCTAGTTTTTACTAGCGGTTCTTTCGTGTATGGGGGATAATTTTGAATAGTAGAATTATTTAGGATAGTTACTATCAAAAGTGATAGAATTATGATAATTATTGACTGAAAATTTTTCAAAAAGTTTTGTACCCTAAAAAATGATACTATAAAATGCTTGCAATACGATAAATTTGTGATATGATTTGAACTACATTAGAAAGAACTATTTCTAATACTGAAATGGAAATAGTCGTATAGCTATACATAGTTGAGCTTAGCTATAGAGGTTTAGCTTTGTTATAACGAGCTACTTAAGCTATATAGAAAAGGAGAATTACAATGGCAGAGCAACTTGTAAATGTTCATGATTTAGTGGGTCGATGTCCTTTTGCAACGAGTCAAAAGTTATTAGCCGGCAAATGGTCTTTGTTGATCATGCACGAATTAGCCGAAGGGCCTGTGCGTTTCCGTGAATTAGAGCGCCGCTTATATCCAATTACACAAGCAACACTTACTAGAGCGTTACGCCAGTTAGAGGATGATGGTTTAGTACATCGTGAAGTATATGGCACAATTCCGCCAAAGGTTGAGTACAGCCTTACCGAAGTAGGGGCAGGTTTTAAGTCCGTACTAGCATCCTTAGAAAGCTGGGGTAACCAATATATTGACTATATGAAAGCTTCTGGTCGCATTTAAAGAGAATTATTCTAAACTGTATCGCTACTATTCATGCCATGTCTTTATAAAAATATGGTATAATAAACAATACGAATGATATAAATTCTCAATAAATTAGAGGTATTGATAATAATGTTGAATGTTACTTTTTTAGCGCATAGTGGCTTTCTTGTAGACGACGGTAAGCGTTGCTATGTGTTTGATTATTATAAAGATTCTAACAATATAGTTTGGCAATTAGCTAAACGAGGTCGTGAGCTTTGGTTTTTTGTAAGCCATGTTCATGCGGATCATTTTAATCCATCTATTACAGAGTTTGATGGTCCTCAAACACGCTACATTTGCCATCAAGATGTGCCCTTAGAAGGCAAGGTAAAGAAATGCATTACCATGCGCCCAGGTCATGATGCTACATTAGATGATGTAAGCATTCATATGTATGGTAGCACTGATGAAGGTGGCTCCTTCTACGTAAAGACAAATACTGCCAATATTGATTCTGATTCTATCTTCCACGCCGGTGACCTTAACTGGTGGCATTGGCTTGGCGATACGCCGGAGAATAATGCTGATGCAAAGCGTATGGCATGGCGTGAGTTCAAAGAATTGGATGGTTTGTCTGTGGATGTAGCGATGTTCCCTGTAGATAATCGTTTGGAAGATGCTATGGAGTGGGGCGCCATTGAGTTTTTGCGCCGTGTAGAGGTGAAAAAAGTCTTTATTCCGATGCATCTAAATGGCCCCCTATGGACACCATCTGTATATTTTAAAGCTCTCTTTGGCGATGTCCCTGTATGGGAACCTCAAAAAGAAGGCGATGAATGCACATTCTAAATATACTTTCACAAGTTGTAGTATGTGAAAGTTCGTGGCCTATATGGTCACTACGTTATATGGGGAGAGTCTATATACGTAATTTAGTAAGTTAGGATCAAGTGATGATGAAAACTAAACCAGTGGCAACTACCCTATTAGTTGTCATGGCTATTATATTTTTAATTTCATATCCACAACGGCAAGATATGTTTTGGGCATTTATCATGCACGTATCTGGGGCCGCTATGATCGGTGGCTTGGCGGATTGGTATGCGGTGACGGCGCTCTTTACAAAACCTTTGGGGATACCTTTTAAGACCGCTATCTTACCACGCAGTAAGGAACGTCTTATACAAATGGGGCGCACCATGCTCAGTGAGGAGCTATTGCGCGTGCCTCAAATGTACTATGCCATCAAAAAAGAACGGGTTATGGTTCGCATTATTGAATACGGCATGAGCGATGTAGGACAAGGCCAAATGCGGGATATTCTGTATGGTGTAGGAAATCAGGTCTTATCCCATATGGATATTGAACCGATGCGTCAGGAAATCAATAAGGCCATATACAAAGGCGTTACAAATTGGAAGGCGACACCACTCGTTATCTTGTTTGGCCGTTGTATGCTAGAACGACATACGGCAAGTATTTTCTGGCTTTACTTTAATCGCACTTGTCAGCGTGTCATTGCATCGAATCAGGTGTATCCGTACTTGTACCGCGTTATGCTAGACATTATGAAAACCTATACGAAGGATTCCTTCTTCCGCGAACTGGCTATTGCCTTTGGTGGGGATGGGCTTTCACCAGAACGATTGGTGGAAACGGTGCAGAAAAAGGCTGTTCAATTCCTCAAGGAAAATGAGTCCATCGATTCTGCGCTAGGTCGCTACGTATGGGGCCAAGCGATTCGATTCTTCAATAATTTGGAAACTAATAAGGAATGGCAAGCATTTATCGAGGAACATAAAGACCAATGGATCCGAATGGTTCTCGAAGAATGGGAAGGCAAGCTCATCGACGGCGATACTGTGGACTGGAAACGCCTCATGGATATCATTATCGGTCGCTTTAATGTGCTCGGTACGGAAATCTTGTTGAACCCAGATAAGCAAGCGCCCTTTGAACGGTTCTTCTTGCTTCGCAGCATTCCGTGGTTACAAAAATTGAACCCTCTTATCGATAAGGTGGTAGGGCAGGAACTATCTCGCTATTCACCTGAGGAAATCACCCAAATCGTACGCGGCAAGATGTACTATGACCTTCAAATGGTTCGTATTAACGGCTCACTCGTAGGGGCTGTTTTAGGTGGTATATTCTACGGTTTATACCTTTTGATAGAGGGGGTGCTCAAATGATTCAGTATTTGAAATCCCTCACCTTGCGGCAGCGCGCAAACGGTATTCTTGGTTTGACTGCTGTATTGTACTGTTTTGTTTTTGTAGGTCAATTTCTCTATGGTCATGAAAGCTGGTATCAGCCGCTTTATTGGGCTGTACAGTCTGCGCTCATCGGTAGCGTGGCCGACTGGGTTGCCGTAACTGCTTTGTAGACTTCCAT
>URQX01000074.1 GCA_900550175.1 uncultured Veillonella sp. | reverse complement strand
ATTGCAATTGATTGACCAATGATACTAACTTTTTAGGTTCTAGCCCTGGTGCACATATAAGGACTGTTTGTACACCTGTATCTTTAATAACTCTTTCAACATCAGAAAAAACTCCAAGACATGGATATTCTTTAGCAATGGCAGAGGATTTAGGATTATCATCTACATAACCAATAATCTTATACGTAGCAATCGGCATACGATCTAAGGATTTTTTTACGAGCTCTGCTGTTTTACCTGCTCCTACAAGAAGAACTGGTATTGTTAAATATCCTGCCTTTGAAAGCATCTTACCTACAATAAAACGGGAGCTAAAGATAAAGAGCAACATGAATACATAAGCAAATACAACAAAGAGACGAGATACATCGTTGATTACATGTCCTGTGTACATGAGCACAATAGATACAACAACGCCGATAGTGATACTACGGAATAAGTTCTTCATAGTATCCCAATAAGGAGATACAACAGAATAGGCATTATTGAGTAGTAATATAGCTAAGAATACGAAAGGTATAACGCCATATACATAGATTTCATCTACCTTAAAATGTGGACTTACCGGTAAAAATGGCAAATTTAAACGTAGATGATAGGCTGCTAATGTACCTAACACAATAGAAACATAATCTGCTATAAGCACTATAATTTTGCTGATAAGCAACTTATTATTATTGTTATATCCAGAACTATTCATACTAATACCCCAATTTTTAAAAAAGAGGTTGTTTTCTCAATTAATTTTAAAGAAAACAACCTCTCTATCATACGAATACAATGTACCAATATTTACATATATTGTATCATATTCAAATATCTAAAACTATGAAAAAACATAGATTTTAGCTATCTTTTATGTAGTTTTATATATTTTCAATCTTAGTTAAACGAGGAATAAATTTCTCATAAAAACTAATTAAACACACCTTTAAATTTCAATAGAATACTCATATAATTCTCAATTATTTCGCAATTGAAGCATAATTGCTACCATAAAATACATAATGCGCATACCTGATGAATTATCAAGTGTGTATTCTACCTGTCCGAAGATAAACACATAAGAAATGATAGCAATTATAGCACAAAGACTATAGGGGTCACGTTTCTTAATCCAAGATACAAAATTATCTATAATAATCGTACCAAAGAAAATAAGAACCCCTAACAAACCTAAGATACCAACTTCTCCTAATAGTTGAATAAAATTATTATGAGCATGGTATAAATGTTGATTTTCTGAAGGTAGTCGATAAGATTCTTCATATTTTGTACGCCATTGACCTATGCCGACACCTGTCAAAGGATGATCCTTGAACATATTGATAGATGATGTCCATACTTCAAAGCGCCCTAAATTAGATCCATCTGTAGTAGTATTTGTAATGGACTCAAATCTAGCTACATATTGTGGTTGTGTACTGAATCCCCAAATAACACCACCTAATGCAGCAAGAACTGCTATGACATACACAAAACGTTTTATTAAATACGGTAAAGAAACGATAGGTATTAAAATCATATTAAACAGCCATGATCCACGACTTTGATTGCCATACATGCCAAATCCAACGCATCCGAGAGCCCATAGAGCTGCAACTTTCACATAGGTAGGAAAGGCCTTATCTAATAAAATGACACAGAATATTGGTACGAGCATAACCATAAGACCAGATATAGTTAATACACTACTACCAAATCCCCAACCACGATCTGTCATTCCCGAAAAATGTTGGTAAAAAGCTACTAGATTATCGATACCAAAATCTACAAAGAATACGGCTAACATGGTAAATAGTGTTTTCTTATTGCGTATACAGAGAGCGATAATGAAAAATACTGGTATTCGCCATAACCATACATTGATAAACTCTGGTAATCCTACAGATATATTATTTGTTAAAACTGCTGATGGTAATAACAACAACAACATAACAATTAATGATTTACTATATTTTTTGACATACGACGGAACATATAAATCACGCCTATGTTTCCAAATATAGATAATACTTAATAGAATTGCAATGCCATAGAAAACTTGACCTGCAGCCATGGATAATCTTGTAAAACACACCATCAATGTAATCATGATAGCAATCCATGTTTCTAGCCTTATATTCGATACTCCCACTTATATACCCCTTCATATATCAATTTCTAATGGAATTCTTGACTATATGTTAACAATAGAATCAATCAATGCATAATGACTATAGTCATTATTTGCATCAACTAAACCTTGATTATATATTTCTTTATGATGCTGTAAATTCCCCACGAATTTTGAAATCCCTTGCGCAATAGTATTTACATCATCTAAATTTAATACTTCCCCTATTGAATACTTCTCTAATACCTCTGGATTGATTTCTGGAGATATGAGAACAGGCTTGTAAAAGCCAATAGCTGTAAATAACATGGCTGCCCAATGGTAGCGATATCGTTCTGCCCCATAGGGCAATAATAAAGCATCTACACTCATCAATGCTGCATCCCAGTCTTTCCCAATCAAACTGGCATGGATAAATTTGATATTACTATATTTACTATATTTTTTGATAATCGATTCAAATAATTCGCCATCTTCAGGCTTTACAGTGGCACCTTGGACAACGAGCTGTACTGAATTATCATAATGAAGCGATACAAAGGCATCGATGAATCGCTCAATGTTTTTTTCTTTTCTAAACTGACCAAAGAATCCTAGTTTAATCGGCTTATTGACTGATTGATTAGCTGCATCATTCGTTGTCTTAGACTCTGAAAAATTCACATTTTCAAGTCCTTGTTCACTAACAGCACTTTGTATAGCTATATTCTGTTGTTCACCACTTAATCCACTAGATGGCAAGAATACAGGCGGCAAGATTTTGCGAACTCTCGGCAAATCAGGTCGCAACATATCATCTCGCAAAGAGATTACATCAAGATACAAGTTTTTATAAGCATTAGCTCGATGAGCTTGCTTAATAAAGCGATCCATTTCTCCCTTACCGATACCATGGAAGATAACGTGAACGTCCGCTTCGCTATCCTTTAGCGGTGTATCTAGTAGTGCTTTTATATAGCGATATGTACCGGTAGGAATGATTAATGCATCAATCTTATGTTCTTTAATTTTTTGAGCTGCTGATGTGAACCAATTGCGACGACGACGCTCCCGTAAAATGGATAAAAAAGGCTTTTTCCATTTAGAAGCACCTGCATAAGTCACTACCTCGCCGCCTTCTAAATAGACTACATCTACACCATAATCTACTTTGAAAGGGAAGTTTTCCGGTACGAATAATACAGGCTCATGACCTTGTCGTTTCAGTTCATTGATGAGGATACGATCAAACTCCACCTCATGACCAGCAGGCATGACAATACTTTCTAAAATTGCTACACGCATAGCACACCTCTAAGCCTTTATGTACGGTTTTATATTTTCTTGAATCATAGATTGGTATTCGTCTAATAATGCATAGCGATTACGATATTGGCTACGTTTTTGAGACTTAATTTCCTCGATTGGCTTACGTTCTTCTTCAAGAGGAATCACATAGTAATTTGGATCAGATTCCAACATAGAACCACCAATATCCTCCCATAATGTATCTAATACGGCTACCTTAGACTTATGGCCTCTCACCATATGAGAGTTAGCATAGAATCCCTCATCAGATACAGCCATAATAGATTCAACCTGTGCTGCACGACCAATTTCACGAATCAAGAAGGTAATAAAGTTCTTTGGACGATAGCCATACATTTTTTTCGTAATTTTCTTAGCCCTATCAAGTCCATCTTTATAACCTTGAATCGTACCAATTACAAGCGTACGTTCTCCTTTAGGCCCCTTAGCAAAGCGAATATTAGCATGGTACACACCTTTATCTTCTAGCAAGAGCATAACCGTCAAGAATCCTTCCTTCCGTTGCCCTGGCTCGTAATAAAGATGAGCACTCATATCGAGCTCATCTGATTTCCAAAGTGTAATGCCTCGTTTTTTATCAAAATAATCAAACTCAGATTCGTCTACATACATGAGCTGAATCGCTTCATCTGTAAATACGTCTTGTAAGATGGTAAAATGCTGACGAATAGCCTCCAAGCGCCACTGTGGCGTAGAATTTTTGATTAAAAACATACGGCTCATCAATTCATAGAGACTCGGATGCTTTTGTAACATAGTTGAATCTGGTGTATAGGATTTAAAGAAGTTTTCAAATTCTGTAACCGTTGAGTCATGACGACAAGAGCGCATCGTATGTAAGAAGGTACGTCTCGTTTCACGCCATGTACGCTTGCCATATATAGCACGCCCAATGTGCCAATGCTTTCCAAAATTGCCTAACATAGTACTCCCCAATCTATTACAATTTACCTTTAGATTTTAGTAAATAATAAAATTTTACATATTTAGTCATCGTATAGAAATAATGATTTACGGACAAGATAAAGCCCATTTTACCATCTAGGATACCTCCTTGAAGAAGATATACCTTAATAAAAGCCCATGTAGGACGAAGGATAATATCCTTGAAGAAAGAGCAACTTTTACCATTATCACGATATTTTTCAGCAGATAATGTAGTATAGTTGTTGAATTTATTGAAATATTGATGCCAATTATCATACGTATAATGATACATCGGATGTTGTAATTTCTCTGTTGGATATGGCGTAATAATGGCTGGATGTACATAACCTTCTACATAACTACCCTCTTTTGGCATGAGGCGTAGTACATAGTCCGGGCGCAATACGCCATGTGTAGCATGGTTATGATGGAATTTGTTACGTCGTTGAATCCAATATGCCTTATTGGGTTTGTTAACTACAATGCCTTGAATTTCCTTAGCAAGTGGCTCAGAAATACGCTCATCTGCATCGAGGAATAAAATCCAGTCGGACTTAGCTTGTTCAATACCAAAGGTTTGTTGTGCCCCCCAGTCGCCATTCATAGCGTGTTGTACAACACGAGCACCCATTTCTTCAGCAATGGTTACCGTATTATCAGTACTAAAATCATCAATTACTAGTACTTCATCGGCAAACTGCACTGATTCAATGCAGTCATGAATATTATGTTCTTCATTTCTCGCTAAGATTATTACAGATACAGTTGCCATAGATTCACCTTTCACTTATGTCCGTACTTGTTTAGCTAAGTACGATAAACGAGCTCCTATTTTATGTATCCAATCAGCACGGCCAAAGGACCATAAAAATAGTTTATATTTAGAATTTAATTGCTTATACGATATATCACTACGATAGGTGTCAATCAAGTGTTTACATTTATCGTAATACACTTGATTACCTTTAGGATTTGCATAATAGGCTGTTAAACAGGACAACACAGCTTTCATCAATAAACTATTACAATCATCCACATATGGTAAATGATGATTTTTAGCATATTGCAAGCGTTCCTCATAGCCAATCACAAAATCCCATCGTGACTTTGGATCAAATGATGTTTGTGTTATAGAATTTGGATTCAATCGATAGTAATAATAACATCGATTAATATGACCTACTCGATTCGAATTTGCCACGTATAAATAAGATGTCGCGGTGTCCTCAAATTTACGACCTATAGGAAAACGCACATCACCGATAGCACTGCGTTTATATAATTTGCTCCAAGCAGCTACAAAACAATCATGCATCGCTAATCGTAAGGCATCATCTTTATCAAATATTTCTAATTTACCATCATTACAACCTTCAATAATAGTACCATTTTTATCTCTGAAAGCAGTAAATTCAATGATATCAAGATTATTTTCTTTTAATAGATGCAACATATCCTCGTATACAGTGAGTCCAATGTAATCATCAGAATCTACAAAGCCGATATAATCACCATTTGATTCCTCTATACCTGTATTACGAGCTGCACTAAGGCCCCCATTCTCCTGATGTATGACCTTAATTCGATCATCATAGGCAGCATATTGATCACAAATATCCCCACTATCATCGGTTGAGCCATCATCCACTAAAATAATTTCTAAATGTTGATAGCTTTGGTTTTGAATAGATTCTATACACTTTGCTACGTAAGCTTCCACATTATATACAGGTACAATGACCGAAATTAACTCCATTCCCTATTCCCCTTATTGAATACTATCCCCATGTTTGATACGCCATGCTGCGAGTTCGCGCATGTTCTTAATCACATCACCATAGGCTTGAGGCATATGTGTGCCTTGTTCCATAAGTTTTCCACTGTTATCTAGATATAATCTATGGTTAAAGACAAATTCCTCTTGTGTAAACAAGCTTGGTACCATAGCTTCATAGGTTTGACCAGGACGACCAACAAGTTCTGCCAAAGTTGGAATGATTTGAATGCTCATGCCAAACGCATTAGGAGCAAGCCAATCTTTGTGAATGCCTCTACCATAGAAGATAATCGGAATAGTAGATGCCACATTAGGACTTACTTCACGAGCAAAGGTAAATCGTTCGCTATGGTCCCCAGTGATTACGAAGAGCGCTGATGGATCTGCTTTTTCTTCACTAGCGATGAACTTGCCCATCACATGATCTGCATACCAAATATGACCCATTTCGTTCAATTGCTTATCTGTTTCAGCGATTGTATCAGGTAAATGGCCTTTTACCTTATTAACATCATAGCCTTCCTTAGCTACATTGATGCTATATGGCGGATGATTAGAGGTGGTCATGATGACATTGAGGATTTTTTCCCCTCTATGTTGATCCATGTACACAGAAATCGCTTTAAACAAGTCTTTATCACCTACGCCCCAGGCATTACCGTCTTCGCTAGGCATTTCAGACGCATCGTGGAATTCGTCAAAGCCTTGAGATAGAGCAAAGTTCTTAACATTTTGCCATGTACTAAAGCCGCCGTACCAGAATACAGTTTTGTAGCCTAGCTTTTTCATAACAGGACCAATGCCTAAACCATACGGTTGTTTGAAACTTTCACCTTCATAGTTAGGATATAGACCTGTATCAGGCATACCAGTCAATAAACCGTTGATAGCAGGCATCGTACCTGTACCTTGAGCAAGTGCTAGCTGTGTGCTCATCGCTTGAGGACTGGCAGCATATTTACGGCCTTGTTCAACAAGGTAGGCACCAGGTTCATTATATTCTGTGAGGAATGGCCACAAACCATAGGATTCACCGAGAACGATATTAATAGATTGCGGTTGTTCTGCTAGACGTTGGGTTGTAATCGTTCTTGTGAAAGAACCATCAAAATCCTTACCGTTAAACGTACCGCCGATGGCACTAATTTTTTCACTCAATTCTTGAGGTGTTAAGTTGATAACCTCTAGATCAGCTGCACGCTTTGCGATACTTTTAACACGATAAAGAGCCTGCACATCATCAAGAATGGTTTCATTTAACAGATTAGAACTAAGGCGCGCCGCACTTTCCCAGTTGATGGAATTCGTATAGTTAAAGGCACCACCAAATCTAAAGAACAGACCTAGTACACCAATAACCACAGTCAATCCAATACCTGTGATCCATTGCGTTTTCTTAGTCTTTGGATACCAAGTAGGACAAACTAATTGAGTATCAACGTAATCACTATATTTCTTTGTACCCCACGCCAAGAATTTAACGAGGAAATAACAAAGGGCTACGCTCAATACTACGGCCCCAACGATGTACATGAGGGCGTTATATTCATTAATCGCCGTATTTACAATGGCGCTGATATCATCGTTTTTACCATTGATGAGCATTGCATTATAAGAGGAATTGAATATTTTGTAGAACGGAATGCGGCCTAAGAATAAGAAGGTCAACAGTACAGTCGCTATAGAATACACAACCTGTTTAATGCGCAAGGATGGCCATTTAGGTACAAAGGTATGTACCAATGTGCCCCCTAAAAAGCCAATTAAACACAAAGAACCGACGGTCTTGAGGCTCAATCTAAAGCCTAGCCATAAGGACGTGAGGATATTTTCCATCGTCACAGATGCTAGCTGTGATTGAAATACTGCAAGAAACACGATTCTAAATGCAGTCAACAAAGCAGAGAAAAAGATAAATACCTTAATCTCTGTCTTTATGCCTTCAAATAATCGTTGCCATCGGTTCATCATTAACCCCTACTATTCT
>URQX01000073.1 GCA_900550175.1 uncultured Veillonella sp. | reverse complement strand
ATAAAACACTCTCATTCCCAAAACAATATATATTATTAATTACTATGATTGTACATATAATATAAAATTCTGCCAATATGAATATAGCAAAAAGGACCTACAGTAAACTGTAGGTCCTTATATTTTGGTGCGGTTGGAGGGACTTGAACCCTCACGAGCGTACGCTCACCACCCCCTCAAGATGGCGTGTCTGCCATTCCACCACAACCGCATGGAATACAAATGGTGCCTCAGGACAGAATCGAACTGTCGACACACGGATTTTCAGTCCGTTGCTCTACCAACTGAGCTACCGAGGCACGTTTTTTTGTAAAAAAAAATGGCGACCCCGATCAGATTTGAACTGACGATCTTCGCCGTGACAGGGCGACATGTTAACCGCTACACCACGGGGCCGCGTATCAACTCTCGTTGACTACTCGTATATATTAACATGATCCACTAATATAATGCAAGTACTTTTTTCTAATTTTTTGATGAATTTCTCCAAAATATATAGAAATAAGAATTATACATCAAAAATCGTATATAATAGCCATTTATATTCATTATACTTTAGTATACTTCAATATACTCTAGATTATATCCCTAAATTACAGAAATAAAATTGGCACCTAAATTTCTTTAACGAAAAATAGGTACCAATTTAAATATAATAATATAAAATTGTTTATTATAGTATTTCCACAAGTATGATATAAATTATAAATGATTCCAAGGACCATCACGCAAGTCTTGTTCCCAGTAATACTCAACCTTCATATCACCACGTTTAACCTTATCAAATACTTTAGAACGTGCAGTGGTTATCACATTTTCACTATGCTTACCACCAAAGTAAGCATATCGAGATTTACCCAAGGTATACATAACTGATACATAAGGTTCCACAGAGCTAATATTGCTTTTACCAAGTCCTAAGTCTACAGAGATATGAGGCGTCACATTCATTTTAGCGCCTACCTTTAGCCCATGTATGGATTGCCACTTATGTTGGTCAATATAGAACATCTCTGCTGGATGTTCTCCTGGTGCTTTTGTTTTCCAATGATATCCTTCCACATAACTAGATAGCCAACGAGCATTCTTATAATCACGTGTATACCGTATATCAAAGCCATCCAATACATGTTCATAAGAATATCGGGGTGTTCTACGAATACCATCAGGTGGTGTACTAAAGCTATCATGGAAATCTATTGCCCGTGGTACTTGACGCAAAGGTGTATTAATGTCATAAGGCCCCACCTTTTTTTCTGATAGTCCATGGTATACATTGACACTAATCGTATTTAGACCAGCTACATATTCTAATCCTGCACTAACACGAGAAAATTTATCCTTAAAAGCATAGTCATAGAATACATTGGCACCGACGTAGGCATGCTCATGTGTACTAAGACGACGATAGCCAATACCAGCAGTACCGACAACACCAAGAGTATCATGTTCTACTACTTCACCTTTATCAATATAACTTCCTTGACCGTCAATTCTTCCAAGATCTGCGTCCGACCCATTCCAAAATGTAGTAGTGGAAACTTTTTCGCCACCATTACCATCTAAGCGACCTTGTACAAACACCACGGATTTTCCATCTTTACCATATTGTTTTATGGGTTGTAATGTTTCTATAAAATACTTTGAGTTCATTTTCTGCTTAGAGTTATGATTCCGGTAATGAAATCGTGTATCATACGATAGATTATTATCAGTCATCTGTTTATTAGGCATTGCATAGTCATGATAAGAATCTTCCTGAGTCCCTTTGAAACCAATACCTATATCCGTACGATCCATCCAGCTTGATTGAACTGTTTCCCCATTATCCTTATCTGCAGCAAAAGCACATGTAGCAAAGCTACAAGTCAATGCCGTGCATACTAAAGATTTGATAATAACTCTTTTACTAACCATAATCTACCCCTCTTTTATATGAAAATTTCATGAAAGATACTTTTATTATATATCCTTTAGCCAGCTAAAGCAATAATATGTCTTATCCACTTTACAGCATATATATTCTTTATAGTTTATTAGTGCATATATTTGAAAGTTCTATTATTTTAAGTATCACTAATTAATAATTATAGTGAAGGGCCTTTGACTATGATAAAATAAATATATATTATATAAATAATAAGAATGTAATATAAAATACTTTGGAGCAATACAATGAAATCAAAATCACTTATAACCATCTTAATTATTGCTATTGTTGGTGCTTTAGCAGCAGCGTGGTATTTCATGTGGTACATTCCCCACACACCAGCTTATACGCTAAAAATTATCCATCAAGCCGTACAAGATAAAGATGCCGATGAAGCCTTACGTCATATAGATACAAAATCTATTGTAAAAAATATCTTAGAGCGGGAAGGCAATAAATATATAGATACTTCAAATCCATTTGGTAAAGCTACTATTGCAGCTGCTAAAACATTTGGTCCTTCTTTAATTGAAGATGTGATGCGAAAATACATTGAAGATCCAGATAGTTTTAAATCTCAGCCAACAACTACAGATACAAACAACACGGCTCAAAGTGATGACAATATGTCCATGGTCGATCGTCTTGTAGATGGTCGTCTCTTCAAAGAGCATGATGTAGAGGTTAAAAACATCAAATCTGAAGACGATGGAGATACAGCTACCGTAACAGTAACAATCCAAAATAATAAAAAAAATATGACAAAAGATATACGAGTTTTGATGCGTCATTTAGGCGATGGCACATGGGTTATTTACGATATTCCAGACATGGAAGACCTCTATACAGTAACGCGTAAGTAAAATTAATTTGTCACAACAGGACTAAGCTGAAATAAGGACAGTAGATACTGAAATTGTATTTACTGTCCTTTTATCATTCTTTATTACTTATTATCTATTACCGGTTAAAGTCCACAATGGCCAATGTTACGGTTATTTGGGAGATGAGTCGTTCTGCATCGTCCTTCATGTCAAAGCGCCACACATGGGACGTTTTCCCTTTTACCAGTAATGTGCCGTGAGCTGTTAAGGCCCCTTCACATCGTACAGGGCGTAAGTGGTTAGCTGTAATAGATTGACCTACACCAAATTTATCATCATCTATGAGTTCGTTACTCATCATACCTGCTGCAATTTCTGCAAAGGCTAGGGTCGCCCCTCCATTTAGGTAACCTTGCGGTTGCTTGTGAAAGTCACCTAAGTTCATTTTGGCCACACATGTGGACTCACTCGTCATACGAGGCGTTTCAATTTGTAAAGCTTCAATCAAATTCATAGTGTTCGTTTCTCCACACAATACGCTTCTAATCGATCATCAAAAACAGTTACACCTAGCCCATCACCATCAGGCACGTGCATAACACCATCTTTAAATGTTAAGTCAGGATAGATCAGGTCACGTTCAAAGTATCTATTAGAATCCGATAAATCCCCTGCCATATAGGAATCCCCTAGTGCAGCTAGTTGAACATGGAGCATTTTAGAAACGCCAGACTCTACCATGCTACCAATCCAATACGGAATATGACATTCTCTACATAGATTAATAGCAGCCTTCGTTGATACTAAGCCACCCATACGCCCTACCTTTATGTTGAGTACATCGATCAAACCATATTCTATGGCATAGGATAAATCATCATAACCTAAAATAGATTCATCTAAGCAGATAGGTGTTTCAATGTTCCAATCATCATTGTTAAGACGTTCCCACTTCCACTCCTTATAGGATTGAAGCGTCGTCATAGCAAAGGGCTCTTCTATGCAGGCTAGCTTCAAATCGTTAAATTCACGAACCTTATCGATGTCGTCATAAGAATAGCTTTGGTTCGCATCAGCAGCTAAGACTAAATTGGGATACTGCTTGCGGACGAGAGATACTCGTTCATAGCCATCTGTAGGATTTACCTTTAACTTAATGCGCTTACAACCATTTGTCACATGAGTTTCTACTGTATCTAATAATTGTTCCATCGGTACGTCGCCGATAACAACACCACTTTCAATGGTATCTTGTAAGGGCTGCCCCATAATATAAGAAACGGAATTCACACCAAGTCTTTCACAATGAAGATTGACAAGGGCATTTTCTACAGCAGCAATGGTCATAGGCATATGATCTCGATTTAGCCAAAATTGCAGCTGCCGTACATAGGTCATAAGTGGTTTTGGCCGCATCAAGCGGAGATTAAATATATAATCATCCACCAATTTTTTCCAACATGTATCTACAGTCTCCGCCGTATAGAATGGGTCTGTGAAAGCCACACATTCCCCATAGCCAACATAACCTTGTTGGTCCTCAATGCGGATGACAATGGTTTCTCGTTCTTTTACCTCACCCTTGGCGGTTTTAAAATTAAACTTCATCGGTAGTTTAAGGCGATATGTAGTTATACTTTTAAAATTTAAAATATCATTCATAGACGCCTCAATCTTCTAAATACAGTTCATTACGCATAATTTTACCAGTACCATTACGAGGCAATGAAGGTAAAATTTTTACATATTTAGGAATTTTATACTTTGCCAAGGACTGAGTCATAAAGGATAGAATTGCATCTGCAGTCATACTTTCACCATCATTAAAGGCTACAAATAACGCAGGTACTTGCCCCCATTTAATATCAGATACAGGTACAACAGCACATTCCTTCACTTCTGACAATGTATAAACTAGGTCCTCTAGCTCCTTAGGATAAATATTTTCACCACCAGAGATAATAAGGTCTTTACGGCGATTCAGAATATATACAAAACCATCTTCATCAACATAGCCGATATCATCTGTATTAAGATCACCATCGATAGGTTTCTTGTCGATATACCCAGTCATAACCATAGGGCCCTTCAAATGGATTTCCCCTACTCCATCCGCATCAGGGTTATCGATGCGAACCTGCATTCCAGGTAATGGTTTGCCTACAGAATCTCGTTTATAAGGGTAATCTAATACGGAGAAGGTCACACTTTGACTAAAGGTTTCAGTCATGCCATAGGTCTTATAAATTGGTAACAATTTCTTTTCACAAGCATCGATTAAGGCCATCGGAATAAACTCGCCCCCCAGCAAAATAACACGTAATGTATGATGTGTAATCTTCGGTTCTAATTGGGTCAAAATTGTGGGCACAAGAGACATCATATTGATTTTCTCGGTTTCAATGAGTTCTAAAACCTTTGCCTCATCGTATTTAGGCAACATAGTGATAGCCGTTCCATTATAAAGTGATCGCATCAAAATAGATAATCCACTTACATGGAACAACGGTAATACCATAAGCCAATTATCTTGTTCAGTTTTACCTAGCACCTCTTGAGATGCTTGTACATGAGCGCTAATTTGCCTCCATCGAAGTGGTACTGATTTAAACTGACCTGTTGTAGCACTAGTGTTCATAATGGCTACAATATCTGTAGCCTCAAAGTTCCAATCAAAAGTGTCCTCTAAATTCAGATTAGACAAAATGGATTCTAGTGGTTCAAACTCAATGGTACGTAGTGAACTAGACAGTTGATTACGCCGTTCTTTACTATATAATACGGTAGTGATACCTAATTGTTTCAATTGGTTTTCTATCTCACTGGGCTTAAGATGTACATTCAGCAGCAATACCTCTTTATGAGCTAACATAGCTGCCAGTACATAGATTGCCATAGTAACAGAGTTGTCCGATAAAATGGCCATACGGGAGCTTTCAAGAGGTAGCAATTCACTAGCCACATGAAGCACACCGCCATATATATCCTTATAGGTATATTCATTTATACATATGCGATCAGGATAGTGCTGTGCACCATACCGTAACCATTCCATCGTCTCACCTCGTATCCAAAGATAATGCCTTATGATTAATGATTTATAATCACAGATATTACAAGAAAGGCGCCTCATATAGAGGCGCACTTGTCATTTTTACAATACATTCCATCCCTAGTACTAGACTAGTACATCTATTCCGATTAAGGGAATTTAGGAAATTGTTTGAAGTTCGGTTTGCGTTTTTCTTTAAATGCGTCACGACCTTCTTTTGCTTCATCGATTGTGTAGTACATCAATGTCGCATCGCCTGCAAATTGTTGTAAACCAGCAAGACCGTCTGTGTCAGCGTTGAAGGCACCTTTCAACATGCGCAATGCCATTGGGGACAATTCAAGGATTTCGTTACACCATTGAACTGTTTCTTCTTCCAATTTGTCGAATGGTACAACACAGTTAACCATGCCCATTTCATAGGCTTGAGCAGCTGTGTATTGACGGCAAAGGAACCATACTTCGCGTGCGCGTTTATGACCAATCATGCGAGCCAAGTAACCTGCACCATAACCAGCGTCGAAGGAACCTACGCGAGGACCAGTTTGACCAAATTTAGCATTTTCAGAAGCGATGGTAAGGTCACATACGATGTGCAACACATGACCGCCACCAATAGCAAAACCGTTAACCATAGCGATAACAGGTTTTGGGATAACGCGAATCAAACGTTGCAAATCAAGAACGTTCAAACGAGGTACATTATCTTCGCCTACATAACCACCATGACCGCGTACGCTTTGGTCACCACCGGAGCAGAATGCTTCTTTATCTTCACCTTGACCGTGGTTTGCACCAGTCAATACAATTACGCCTACTTCGTTATCTTCACGAGCTACTGTGAAAGCGTCGATTAACTCCATAACAGTTTTAGGGCGGAACGCGTTGCGCACCTCTGGACGGTTAATAGTAATTTTTGCAATGCCATTATATGTTTCGTAAATTACATCTTCATAATTACGATCCAATACTTTCCAATCAAATTTGCTCATGGATGTTACCTTTCCTTATATAAAAAATCTGCTAAGGCCATCATAAACGGGCCCGGCTTTTCTAAATGTACATTATGCCCCGCCCCATTGACGATGACAAGTTCACAGTTTGGTGAATTACTAAACAGTTCTTCTCCTATTGTAGTATATTTTGTATCTAGTGCGCCACTAATATACAAAGATGGCATGGATAATTCTTGTAATCGATGCCCCACATAGGGCATTACACCTTGCCCCGATCCACGCAATGTAGCTGCTAATGCATAAGGACTATTATGGGCCCGACGTTGAAATAACTTATCTTGTACAACTGGTGAAAGTTGATGCTGACTTTCAAAAATAGAAATGTCAGCCCATTTAGTAGCAAACCACTCTCCATCATTATCTTCTATAGCTTGAGCCAATTGTTCATCAGCGATTTTACGCGCTTGTCGTTCTTCCTCTGATTCAATACCAAAAGAACCACTTTCTAAGATGAGACTTTCAATTTCAGAACTATACTCAAGGGCATATAGCAAGGCTAAACGGGCTCCCATAGAATATCCCATGAGAGAATACCTTTCACCAGCTACGGCAGAAATAACCGTATGCAAATCATCGAGCATAACAGGAATAGCGAAAGCAGTCTCATTCTCAGGAATATCTGAATCACCATGACCTAGTGTATCAATACGAATCAATTGATACCCTGGCACAACGATGCCATCCCAAGTATAACCCGATTCAGAAAACCCGTGCAAACATACGAGAGGTTTTCCCTTACCGGCAATCGTCAATCCATAGCGATACTCACCAAGATCAACGTACATGCGAAGAGCAGGATTATATATGGAGTTTTCTATAATACTACAAGCATATTGGCTCATTGTAACACCTCCATATCAATAGAAATGTCCGTATATTTTTTGTGTAATTCACGACTGCATTCACGGCTCGTAGGAATTTCAATAATATGAACCCCCTGTTCTATACTAGCCGCAGCCAAAGCCGCCTGAAGTTCATAAGGATAAGTTAATTTGGTATAGCCACAACCATACAGGCGAGCAGCCCCACTATAATCTAAGCCTTGCGATGTAGAGAACAAGTAATCAAAATGCTTCGTTCCCTTTTGCGGTAAGTATTCAAAAATACCGCCGCCATCATTATTATGCAAAATAATAGTTAAGTTTAAATTATGGGTTTTCGCTACCGCCAAGCCATTTAAATCATGGAACAAGGATAAATCCCCTGTTACTAGATATGTAGGTCTACCATTTGCTGCTAGCCCTAAAGCCGTAGAAATAGTGCCATCAATGCCATTGACACCTCGATTACCATAAAGAACTGCCTTAGATTCGCCACTGAACCAGAAGTAATCAAAATCGCGAATCGTCATACTATTGGCAACAAAAA
>URQX01000072.1 GCA_900550175.1 uncultured Veillonella sp. | reverse complement strand
ATATACTCCGTAATCATACGTGTGGCTTTCGCCATATGCCCAGGGAACCAATGTACGATAGGTGAATCTGCCATAGTATCTCCTTTCATATCTAAATTTTAGCAAAAATAAAAGGCTGCCAACGGCAGCCTTTTATGAACATTAGCGTTTTTCGCGAATACGAGCAGCTTTACCAGTAAGGTTACGTAAGTAGTACAATTTAGCACGACGAACAACACCACGGCGCATAACTTCGATTTTAGCTAAGCGTGGGCTGTGAAGTGGGAATGTACGTTCTACACCTACACCGGATGCAATACGACGAACTGTGAAAGTTTCACGTACGCCACCGTTTTGACGTTTAATTACCAAACCTTCGAATACTTGGATACGTTCACGAGAACCTTCCACTACTTTTACGTGTACGCGAACTGTGTCACCAGCGCGGAAAGTAGGGATGTCTGTACGAAGTTGTTCTTGTTCAAGTACGTTAATAATGTTCATTGTTTCCTCCTGTTTGCAGACATTCAATACCTACACCTTATAGGCAGCGGACTGTCTCAAATTAACAGCAATATAGTATCATAAATCACGTACTGTTCGCAAGTATTTTCTATATAATTTTGAGAAACTAATTATTTACTTAAGATTGGACGCTTTAACTTACCTAACAAGCGATATAAATCATCTTTTTCATCATCAGAAAAATCAGAAAATAGTACATTAAGAAATTGATCATACGAATGTAGTAATGATTTACCTAATCGCTTGCCCTCTTCCGTAAGGCCTACTACAGAAATTCGTTTATCCATATAATCAATATGCTTTGTGACATATCCTAATTCAATAAGTATATCCGTCTGCTCTGATACTGTAGCAGGACGCATATTAAGAGCATCTACTAATTGTTTTTGAGATGCTCCTTGAGATCGCATATATAATTCTATAATTATTTTATCACGAGACTTTTCTTTACCATTTGGCACCTTACATAAGGCTTTATATAATTCATCATGATTCATGACAGTTATCTCCTCATACAACTTTGTATATTATAAGTATTCGCCATGATCTCAAAAAATCCTGCATAAAATATGTATATTCTTCGTAAAAGCAAAAAGAGGTACCAAATGGTACCTCTTCATTTATATATTTCTGTAAAAATTTAATGTATCTAATACAAAATATATTATTTTAATGCACTAATATCGCCAATAATAGCCATTACGCTGTACGCTAAGCGAACAAGTTGTAAACGGTTAGCTTTGATAGCTTCATCTTTGTCCATAACCATTACATCTTCAAAGAATTTGTTGATTGCTGGAACTAAAGTAGCAGGAACTGCTACAACAGCAGTGTAATCATTTGCTTCCCATGCAGCAAGGCTTGCTTCAGATGCTTTAGAAGCAGCTTCGAACAATGCTTTTTCAGCATCTTCTTTCAACAAGTCGCTATTAACGCCTGTATATTCTACATCTTTTACAAGATTGTACATACGAGTATAAGCTTGAACAAGCTCAACATTTTCATCGATACGGTTTGCTAACAATGCATTTACAAGACCTTCAGCATCAGCAACGGACAATTCATTGTTTGACAACAACAAATCGATTACATGATGAGGAACTTCTCGATCAAGGAAGATATTTTTCAAACGAAGTGTGAAGAACTCTTCTACTTGACCAAGCAATTCGTCTTGTTTTTCAGCTGGTACATTAAGCAATTCCATAGATGCTTTGAAAATTGGACGCAAGCTGATGTTCCATTCGCTACCAAGCAAGATGTTCAAGATACCAATTGTTTGACGACGCAATGCATATGGATCTTGAGATCCTGTAGGGATTAAACCACGACTGAAAGTAGCAACGATGTTATCTACTTTATCGATGATGGACAATACTTTACCTGCTTCAGTTTGAGGCAATACATCGCCTGCAAAGCGTGGTAAATATTGTTCGAAAATAGCTTCTGCTACTTCTTCAGATTCACCATCAAGTAAAGCGTATTCTTTACCCATCACACCTTGTAATTCAGTGAACTCTGTAACCATACCTGTTGTAAGGTCAGTTTTAGCAAGCTCAGTAGCGCGTTCTAACACAACAGCTGCATCTTCGTGCAAACCACATTCTTCGCCAAATACACGGCCCAATTTAAGTAAACGTTCAGTTTTATCTGCTAAGTTACCAAGCCCTTCTTGGAATACGATTTTAGTCAAACCATCTTGACGGTCGATAAGAGGTTTCTTGCGGTCTTCATTGAAGAAGAATTTAGCATCATCAAGACGAGCGCGCAATACACGTTCATTACCAGCTTGAACTACTTCGATGGAATGATCGGAGCCGTTACGAACTGTTAAGAACATTGGCAATAATTTACCGTCTTGACCAACCAATGGGAAGTAACGTTGATGGTCTTTCATTGGTGTAATGATAGCTGCATCAGGAAGTGCCAAGTAGGACTCTTCAAAGCCACCGCACAATGCTGTAGGCCATTCAACAAGATAGTTAATTTCTTCTAACAAATCATCATCCCAAACGATGGATGCATTTTTAGAGGCTGCCATATCATGTAATTGTTTGGAGATCAACTCACGACGAGCATCTTGATCAACCATAACAAAGTTTTCTTTTAATGTGTCTACATAGGATGCTGCATTTTTGATAGTAATTTCATCAGCACCTAAGAAGCGATGACCACGTGTTACATTACCAGATTTTACAGTAGCAAATTCTACAGGAATTACTTCTTCATCAAGTAATGCTACAAGCCAACGTACAGGACGTACGAATTTAGCATCTAAATTGCCCCAATGCATGGATTTAGGGAAGTTAAGACCTGTAATCAATTGTGGCAACATGTCTGTAACAATATCTTTTGCAGGTACGCCTGCCGTTTTAGTTTCAGCGTAAATATAGCCGTCTTCTACAACGAGATCAGCTACATCAAGACCTTTACCACGAGCAAAACCGATAGCAGCTTTTGTAGCATTGCCGTCAGCATCGTATGCAATGGATGCAGAAGGACCTTTATGACGTTCACTGATTTCAGCAGATTCGTCAGCAAGACCTTTCACGATAAGAGCCAAACGACGCGGTGTACCGTATGTTGCGATGCTTTCAAAAGGAAGATGGGCATCATTTAATTTGGTTTCAGCCAATGTTTTCAATTGACCTAAGATATTTGGCATAAAGCCGGCAGGAATTTCTTCTGCACCGATTTCAAATAATAAATCCTTTGCCATCTTATTTATCTCCTTTCAAAAGTGGGAAACCTAATTCTTCGCGTTTAGCGAGGTATTGTTGTGCACAAATACGAGCTAATGCACGTACGCGGCCGATGAAAGCAGTACGTTCGCTGATGGAAATAGCGCCACGGGAATCAAGCAAGTTGAATGTGTGGGAACATTTCAATACATAGTCGTAAGCTGGTAATACATAGCCCGCTTCGCATACGCGTTTTGCTTCTGCTTCGTACATATCAAATAATTTGAAGAGCATATCTGTATCTGCTAATTCAAAGTTATATACGGATTGTTCCACTTCGTTAGCATGCCAAACGTCACCGTATGTAACATTTTCATTCCATTTAAGGTCATATACGTTTTCTACGCCTTGAATGTACATAGCCAAACGTTCTAAACCGTATGTAATTTCTACGGAAACTGGTTTACAGTCGATGGAACCAACTTGTTGGAAATATGTGAACTGAGTTACTTCCATACCGTCGAGCCATACTTCCCAACCAAGGCCCCAAGCGCCCAATGTTGGAGATTCCCAGTTATCCTCTACGAAACGAATATCGTGATCTTCCGCATGAATACCAAGAGTTGCTAAGGATTGTAAGTACAATTCTTGGATATTATCTGGAGATGGTTTCACGATAACTTGGAATTGATGATGTTGGAACAAACGGTTAGGGTTATCACCATAACGACCGTCTGCTGGACGACGAGAAGGTTCTACATAACATACAGCCCATGGTTCAGGACCAATAGCATGTAAGAATGTAGCAGGATTCATTGTGCCTGCGCCTTTTTCAATGTCATATGGATTTTGAACGATACAACCTTGATCGCTCCAGAATTTTTGTAGATTTAAAATAATCTCTTGAAATGTCATTGCTGCCTCCACTTTACACAACCGACATAAAATCAACCATTTCGTTACAAACAAAAAAGTCCCTGTAACGAAAAACGTTACAGGGACGAGTATACCCGCGGTTCCACCCTATTTGGCTTGCGCCCTCTTTTTTCTATGTTGGCCTTTACTAACAGATACCTGCGTTCCTGCCAATGCTCTACAGCGCCTTCAACCAAATGTGAGCTTACACCATCCTCACTCGCTAGAGAGGTTTACTACTCTGCTTCATCGCATATATTATACACAATATTGTAGCAATACAGAGGGATGAATGTCAAACTATTATTAATAACACGTAAACGCACTTTTCCCCAAAAATATGTTAATAAATAAACTAATGCCAATATCTATCTAGTTAAATATATAACTTCACTTTAATTAATATGAAATTATATATAGAATAAGATTGCCATTAAAAATAGTAATACAGTAAATAAAGAAAATAAATAATAAATCCATTTATTGTTACCACTTTTAAATATTAGCGAAAACAAGTAAGTACTAAATGATAATAGTAAAAACTCAACTAGATATTTAAATTGTTTATTTATAGCATCAAAGAACTTAAAATCCACAAAAAATACAACTAAAAATATTCCTAAACTAATTAGTCTATACTTTTCATTTATGTCCTTATTAGATCTTCGGATATATTGAATTACACTATAGGCAAATGCTAAAAACAAAGATATAGTAGCAAAATAATATATTAATTTCATTGATTCTATTACACCTCATTTTTACTTATTCATCTTCAGGAATGTTCTTTACAAGACTTATATACTAAATCTACTATCTATATAAAAAAATAAGAAAGAAGATTAATCCCCAAATTAGAATTGGCAGACAGCCTAACAAAAAAGCCTTAACTAAACGCTTTTTATCTTTTTGATCATCCGCACTTCTATATTTATATACAATACTACCCATTAGTAATAAATAAAAATTTAATCCGATTATAATCGAAATAATATAATATTTTTCAAAAGTAATAAATTTATAATCATATAATTGTTTCAAAGCCAAAACTGTTATTATGAAAATTAATATAGAAACAAAACCTTTTACCTGATTATAATTCCCCTCTTTATAAAAGAATCTAATACGATATAACAAATATATCAAACTTAAAATTGTTAATATCTCGAACATAATGCATTCTCCAATTATATTTAAGATTATTCGTTTTCAGCCTTCTTAACATTAAAATTTATTATCCATAAGTATTATAAGTTGTCATCCTAATCTGTTTCTAAGCATAAGTTTAATCTCCCCTAAAAAATTTAGTCTAAGAGTAAAATATAGCTTTAAACGCTAGAGCAAAATTATGTAATTTATATTTATAAGACAATACACCTATACACTTTAAATATATTACTTAAAAATACTTTATAAACAAAAAAACTAATACACCTACTAATACAGCTAAGACAAATAATGCTAAGAAAGTACGAGTCAGAATCCATCCTCTTTTTTCATACTCCGTTAGTGTTCCAGCTTTATTTTTACGCCATAAGATATAAGTACCTACCATACCTATTCCAAACATAAATAGTGCATTAAAGTCCTCAATGAATTTAGGTAAACCAAAATACGATTCTATTAAAATACTGATTAAGAAATAGTTGCCAATTAGTGTTAAAATTGTAACCTTCCGTGTACCCCAAGATTTAATCATATAATAATTAAAACCTAAAAGTAAAAATATATTTGCTATTTGTTTTTCCAAACGTTTACTCCCTGAGGAAATATCCCGGCTATAAAAATGTATTTTAATAACATTATTAAGCTAATGCAATATAATCCATAAAATAAACATAATTCCAATTATGTATATATAGTTTTCATTACGACCATCTTTATATGTACTAGATTCCTTATTCTGTATATTTCGAATAAAATCTTTGAAGAAATGAATTACTAGTACTGCACCTAATGGATAGAAATAAGCATATCCAGAATTAAAGAACAAATAGAATATTATAAAAACAATTCCAGCTACTATACTTAATAAATTTGTAAATTTATATAATTGTGGGTATCGCATATTATTTACCCATTCTTGCTGCTTACGGGTTAAATTCTGTTGTAATACATTTTTATAATACGCACGAAGATCCCAAAACAAAATAAATAATACTATCCCAAAAGTATAATCAAACTTATTTATCATATAGCAGACTTATCTCCTAACTAACTTAAAGTAACTTTATACAAAACTTATAGTTCTAATTAATCATATTAAAATGCAAAAGCATCGATTAAAATAAAACCGATAAACTCCTAGCTATATAAAGCCTTGAAAATTTTATAAATAGCTAGGATTATAGAAATGGATAATATCCATATAGGAACATTATTTGAATACATCCATATAAAAGTAATAATAGAACTTATAACCCAAAATCCCAAAAATAACCAACCATAAATACTCTTTTTCGCTATAGGTATACCAACTAATTTATTGTGAAATCCTAAAATAAATAATATACATACAATTAATCTCGAATTATACTGATTTATCCCTCTTCTATATATCCGTCCAACAATACGACGGCCACGAATTAATGGTATTAATAGCACTCCACCCATAACTAATATAGGGATAATAAACCTATAGTCTACATTCGGTGCAGTCGCCTCAATGGCATTACCTGTTATAGTAATTGCTAAAAAAATTGTTCCAATTATTCTAAACCTTATTAAATTTAATAACTTAACTATTCTAATTTTCATATACTATTATCCAATTTCACTTATTTATAAGGTTTACGTTCCTTAGATTAGTATGATCTAGTAACCCATGTATCACGATCATATCTTGGTTTGGAGTCCTTCTTAGTTATCTCAGATATAATCTTTCTTTCATCTTCTGAAAATTGATCAATACTCTCTAAAATTATAAGTTCATCCCCATATGCTTTTTGCAAATACTCTAAATTACTATCTTCTGGAGATTCAAATGTTTTACTAAAGCCTTTATGATTTGGAATAATTCGTACTGTTCCATAGGGTAATACGTTAACAACAACTATACCGAAATCACCATTAGAATATATATAGGGGAAATCTGTAGCAAAACCAGTCATATTTTTATTGAGCCCTATTTGTTTCCCATAATCTACAAGAGAGTTTATAAATATTTGATATTCGTATATTCTAATTCCAATAAAAAGTAGAATAATTACTAGTAACGATAAAACTACTGTACAAATTATCTTTATGAGCTTTTTAATGGGCATAAAAACTCCTTAATTCTTCTGATGTAAAGCTAATAAATCAACATCGTTATAAATTAATGTCAATAAATTATAGTTTTGATCTATTGAAAATGTTCCTTTAAAGCCGCCTGCATCAACAAATGAGTAAGTACTATCATCAATTTTATAGAATTTACTTTCTAAGGGTACAAAATATTTATCTAAAGCTAATCCGACTTTCTCTGCCTCTTCTTCAGAACACCCTAAAACATCTCGTACACGTTTAAAGTATGGCTTGTGAACATTTTCTATTCTGTCTTCTATTATTTTATTAGTTTTTCTATATGTCTTAAATCTATAGATTAGATATAAAGTAGCAAGTACTAAAGCAAGATTCTCTTTCATAATCTCCTCTAAAAATATACTAATATATACGTTAGTATATAAGGAATAGACTTAAACAAATTATTATAGTTATATAAATAAATTGTAAACCACCTACCAAAGATAATCAATGTATCTTCAATAGGTGGTTTATTTTATTCACCCTTAGCAATGCGATCTAAGAGTTCAATATAGCTTTGTTTATCTAATGCTGGTGTAAAGTTGTCTAGTACGTCTTTTGCACCTGCTGCGTCATCGTATAGTAAATCTACGATGGTCATAGCCAAGGCTTGTGCTGTTTTAATGTATGCTACATCAGGTACAGAGATTTCGTATTCTGCGCTGTGTAGTACACCACTGATGCAACCAACCCATGGATGGATAACTGGCATCAAGTGAGATACGTCCCCCATGTCTGTACTAGCTGTAATATGTGGACCTTGGTATACATTGGCTTCACCAAAGATAGGATTGGAATTTTCACGTAATAGAGTATTCATACGTTCATCATTACGCATCGGTAAATAGCC
>URQX01000071.1 GCA_900550175.1 uncultured Veillonella sp. | reverse complement strand
ATCCAAATGGTAGACACTGACAAATTTGATATTCTCCTCACCCAAGAAGAACACTTATATGCTATCTTCCGTCGTGATGTATTCTGGATAGACCGTGAACACGATACCATCACTTGGGATGATATCAAAAAATGTCCATTATCCCTCTCCGGCGGCTCTGTACGAATGATTATGCAATCTAGCTTGACAGATATGGACCAACTGAATGCTGTTGCTATCACCACAACTAAAAGTTCTGCTATCGAATGGGCATCATCTGGCAGAACCGTATCTTTAGTTCCTATGGATGCTAAAGAGCTCATTAACCATCGCAAAATGGCCCGCATTAAACTACCAGAATTCTCTGGAGATTTCAAAAAAGCATTTATTACCCTCAAAGGACATGCTTTATCCCCTGTAGCACAGCAGTTTATTGATTTCTACAAAGCATATGTATAAACCATATTATCCGAATTATTAGCATATGACATATATAACTCATCATATAAGATTTTGTAGAATTATGAATATTAATACAATACATAAAAAAAGGCCTAGTACATAATGTACTAGGTCTTTTTATAACTATCCTTGATGTACAGCACCTACTATATCAGTAATGCTGTTAAGATTATATTGTTCCACATAATCGCCCATTTCGCGAGCAATACGAGAAATCGCCGTTGGATCTACCATCGTAGCAACTCCAACTTGAACTGCTTGAGCACCAGCCATCATAAATTCAATAGCATCCGTACCTGTCATAATTCCACCAAGGCCCATAATAGGAATATTAACGCCTTTATACACTTGGTGTACCATGCGAAGTGCTACAGGTTTAACAGCAGGACCAGATAAACCACCATAAATATTACCCAATACAGGTTTACGGCGATGGATATCGATAGCCATGCCGAGAATGGTATTAATGAGACTTACCCCATCACCACCACCAGCCTCTACAGCCTTTGCAATTTCCACAATGTCTGTAACATTCGGTGAAAGTTTTACAATAACAGGCTTATCTGTTACCTTACGAACCGCTTTAGTTACTTGTTCTACAACCTTTGGATCTACACCAAAGGCCATGCCTTCACACTCTACATTTGGACAAGATACATTTACTTCAAGTCCTGCAATACCATCTACAGATAGAGTTTCTGCCATCCATGCAAATTCCTCTACCGTGCCTGCAGACATATTCGCTAACAATGGTACATCATATTTCTTGAGCTCTGGTAAAATATCTGTTACAAAATGTTCTGCCCCTGGATTTTCAAGGCCGATACAGTTTAGTACGCCAGATGGTGTTTCTGCAATACGAGTTCCAGGATTGCCGTGACGACCTTTAGGTGTTAAACCTTTAACGGAGATAGCACCTACCTCATTGCTAAGGTCTAAATAACCAGCATACTCAGGGCCATTACCAAAGGTACCAGATGCAGCGATAATAGGATTTTTCATCTTAATCCCGCAATAATCTACAGCAAGCTTTGGATTAGGCGTAACGGTGTTATTTAAATCGCATTCACTCATTAAAAGAACACCTCCTCAGCTGGGAATACAGGACCATCTTTACAAACTTTATAACGTTTGCCACCTGCACCATCACAAGCGCAACCTAAGCAACCGCCTGTACCACATCCCATGCGTTCTTCAAGAGATACTTGGCATGGTACATTGAGCTCTTTAGCAACTTGTGCGACACCCTTCATCATCGGTGTAGGACCACAAGTCATAACAGATGTGAATGTATTAGCATTAATTAGGTCAGGCATGATTGCTGTAGGGAACCCTTTCGTACCTACGCTACCATCATCAGTAGTGATGTGCACTTTAACAGGCGTATCCTTGAATAAATCTGCCCAAAAAGTTTCGCTTTCATTTCTAAAACCAAGAATAACTTGTGCCTCTTCCCCTTCTTTCAAATGGGATGCAATGCATAGCATTGGTGCGATACCAACACCACCGCCAACGAGAAGCATATTCTTAGATGTTACAAATGATTCCCCTAGAGGTCCTAAACAATCTAGTGTATCGCCAGGTACGAGACGTGTCATAATTTCAGTCCCCTTACCTACGACGCGATACAAAAGGGTAATAATACCCTTTTGTGCATCAAATCCAGCATAGCTAATAGGGCGACGCAATAATGGCGCCGTAGAGTCCGCTACGCGAACATTACAAAACTGCCCTACCTTTGCTTCTGCTGCTTGTTTTGGTGCGTGAATATCCATAATCCACACATCAGAGCCTATTTGCTCATTGCGAACGACTTCGCCCTGTTCTACATAGCCACTCATGGTTTTACTCCAATTCAAAATCTTGTAATGCTTCTACATTGTAGTTAGCATCATCTTTACGATTAGCTACAACGCGCAATACTTCACGAGCTGTATCAAGACTTGTCAAACAAGGTGTACCCATTTCTACAGCGAGACGACGTAATTGGAAGCCTTCACGTTCAGGGCGTTTACCTGCAGTCAATGTATTTAGTACAAGATCGATTTTATCTTGACGAATGTGGTCAGCACAGTTGTCATCACCTTCAGAGATTTTGTTAACTACCTTGCAGTCAACGCCATGTTCTTTGAAGTATTTACCAGTACCACCAGTTGCTTCGATGTGATAGCCCAATTCAATAAAGCCTTTTGCTAATTGACTAGCTTCCTCTTTATCGCGGTCTGCTACAGTCATAAGAATTGTACCGTCTTCTGGGATACGCATGTTGGCACCATTGATAGCTTTAAATAAAGCTTCAGAATATGTACGGCCAATACCCATAACCTCACCAGTAGATTTCATTTCAGGACCAAGAGCAATTTCTACAAGGCCCATTTTGGAGAAGGAGAATACAGGTGCTTTTACAGCTACATATGGTTTATTAGGTACAAGACCGAGTGGCAAGCCCAAATCTTTTAAGCTTTCACCAAGAGCAATGCGTGTTGCACATTCTACCATATTAATGCCTGTAACCTTAGAAATGAATGGTACAGTACGGCTAGAACGAGGGTTAACTTCAATTACGTTAAGTTCACCATCAGCCACGATATATTGGATGTTAAGTACACCTTTAACATTAAGGCCTACTGCAATACGACGTGTATAGTCTACAATTTGATCAATCAATTCTTGGCTCAAATGTTGAGCAGGATAAACGGCCATGGAGTCACCAGAGTGAACACCGGCGCGTTCGATTTGTTCCATAATACCAGGAATACATACGTCAGTACCATCGGAAATAGCATCAACCTCTACCTCCATACCAACCATGTAACGGTCGATAAGAACAGGATGTTCCTTGGATGCAACTACGGCTTCCTTCATGTATACATCAAGCTCTTTATCGTTGTATACGATTTCCATGGCACGACCGCCCAATACATAGGAAGGACGAACAATCAATGGGTATTTCAAGTTTTTAGCTGCTGCTTGTGCTTCTTCATCAGAAGTTACAAGAGCACCTACTGGACGTGGAATACCAAGTTTTGCCAACAATTCATCAAAGCGTTCACGGTCTTCTGCCATATCAATGCTATCTACGGATGTACCGAGGATTTTGACACCACGCTTAGCTAATGGACCTGCCAAGTTAATCGCTGTTTGACCACCGAATTGAGCAATAACACCAGCTGGTTTTTCTTTATCAATGATTTCCATTACATCGTCCACTGTTAATGGTTCGAAGTACAAGGAATCAGAAATATCAAAGTCAGTAGACACTGTTTCTGGGTTATTGTTAATCATAATGGATTGGTAACCCGCTTTACGAAGTGCCCAAGAGGAATGTACGGAGCAGTAGTCGAACTCTACGCCTTGACCGATACGAATTGGACCAGAACCAAGTACTACAACAGATTTTTCACCTAGTGGTTTAACTTCGTCTTCTTGTGCATAAGCACTATAGTAGTACGGTGTTTTAGATTCGAATTCGGCAGCACATGTATCTACATATTTATAGGTTGGAAGAATGTTCCATTCTTTACGTTTTGCACGAACATCTTCTACAGTTGTGTTAGCATAACGAGCGATAACAGAATCAGTGAAGGAATAACGTTTTGCTTTACGCAATACTTCTTCTGTTAAACCATGTTCAACTAAGGCTTTTTCTACATTAACAATGTTTTTGATTTTCTCAATAAAGAATGTATCAATTTTTGTAATGTAATGAATTTTCTCTACACTAATGCCCTTACGAAGTGCTTCTGCTACAACATAGATACGTTCATCATCTACTAAATGTAAACGTTCAATCAATTGTTCCATGGACTCATGAGAGATTTTCTTAAGCTCAATATGGTCTAAACCAATTTCCAAGGAACGAATTGCTTTAAGTAAGGATCCTTCCAAGGAGCGGTCGATAGCCATAACTTCGCCAGTAGCCTTCATTTGAGTGCCCAATGTGCGATCTGCCAAATTGAATTTTTCAAATGGCCAACGTGGGAACTTAGTTACCACATAGTCAAGTGTAGGTTCGAAGCATGCTTTTGTTTCGCCAGTTACAGCATTTGTAATTTGATCCAATGTCATGCCTACTGCAATTTTTGCAGCTACCTTCGCAATTGGATAGCCAGTTGCTTTAGATGCTAATGCAGAGGAACGGGATACACGAGGGTTTACTTCGATAACGATATATTCGTTGCTATTTGGATTCAAGGCATATTGTACGTTACAACCACCTTCGATTTTCAAATAACGAATGATTTCTACAGATGCAGTACGAAGCATTTGGTATTGAATATCGTTCAATGTTTGGCTAGGTGCCACAACGATGGAGTCACCAGTATGTACGCCTACAGGGTCGATATTTTCCATGTTACATACGATGATACAGTTATCTGCACTATCGCGCATTACTTCGTATTCGATTTCTTTCCAACCTGCTACAGAACGTTCTGCTAGGATTTGGTGAATTGGTGAAAGTTTCAAACCACGGCGTGTGATTTCATACATTTCATCTTCGTTATGCGCAATACCGCCACCAGTACCGCCCAATGTGTAGGCAGGACGAATGATGATAGGATAACCAATGCGATTAGCAAACGCTACTGCTTCTTCAAGATCGTTAAAGATATCGGATTCAGGAACTGGTTGATTGATTTCCTTCATCGCTTCTTTAAAGAGCTCACGGTCTTCGGCTTGTTTAATAGCTTCAAGAGTTGTACCTAGAAGTTTTACACCGTATTCTTCTAATACGCCAGCTTCAGACAATTGTACGGCCATATTAAGACCTACTTGGCCACCTAATGTAGCCAATAAGCCCCAAGGGCGTTCTTTTTTGATTACTTCTGTTACGAATTCAAGACTAATTGGTTCTACATATACGCGGTCTGCAATATCTGTATCAGTCATAATTGTAGCAGGATTGGAGTTAACCAATACTACTTTATAACCTTCTTCACGAAGGGAACGGCATGCTTGTGTACCAGCATAGTCAAACTCTGCAGCTTGGCCGATAATAATTGGACCAGAACCAATTACAAGTACTTTTTTTGCTTCTGTGGTCATATTATTTTCCCTTTCTCATTAAGTCTTCAAATTCGTCAAATAAATATAGATTATCAGTAGGTCCTGGGGACGCTTCTGGATGATATTGTACAGAGAAAATAGGCAATTCTTTATGGCGCATACCTTCCACAGTCCCATCATTTACACTGCGATGTGTAATTTCTACAAAATCTGGCAAGGAAGTATCATCTACTGCATAGCCATGGTTTTGAGATGTAATATATACACGGCCTGTACGTAAATCTTGTACTGGATGGTTAGAGCCACGGTGACCAAACTTCAATTTAAATGTTGTACCACCATAAGCTTGCGCCAATACTTGATGACCCATGCAAATGCCGAAGATTGGTTTTTTGCCGAACAATTTCTTTACCTCTTCTACGGCATAGCCAAGATCTTGAGGGTCTCCAGGGCCATTGGATAAGAATACACCATCTGGATTTGCTGCTAACACATCTTCAGCTTTAGCATCTGCAGGGAATACTGTAAGACGGCAACCAGCAGCTTCTAAAGAGCGAAGGATATTTTCCTTTACACCATAGTCCATTACAGCTACATGGAACTCAGCATTTTTATCGCCACGCATACCTTGCCATTTTGTAGTTACACGCATAACTTGATCTGTTGGCAAGTCTTGTTTAAATAATTTTTGAATATCTTCCATAGGGTAATCAGAACGTACAAGTACGCCTTTCATTACACCATGGTTACGAAGAACACGTGTAATAGCACGTGTGTCTACATCATAAAGGCAAGGGATGCCGTGTAAACGAAGATACTCACTAAATAGGCCTTCATTTTGCCAGTTAGATGGGAAATCACACAGTTCGCCTACGATAAAGCCTTTACAATATGGTTTAGGACCTTGAGTAATAGCATTCAATGTACCATAATTACCAATCAAAGGATATGTTAATGTAATAATTTGATCCGCATAGGACGGGTCAGTCAAGATTTCTTGATACCCTGTCATACCTGTGTTAAATACAACTTCCCCTAATGTAGGAGCGCCACCTAATAAGGAACCTTCAAACACGGAACCATCTTCAAGAACTAACTTGCCTTTCATTATAAGACTACGCCCTCCTTCATAACTACTTTGCCATCAACTACTGTGAGTTTAGCCTTACCTGTAACAGTCATACCATCAAATGGGCTGACTTTGCCTTTTGTATAGAATTTATTTCGATCTACTGTCCACTCTTCTGTTGTAGAGAATACAGTAATATCTGCTGGTTTACCAACCTCAAGAACACCTGCATCGAGGCGCATTAATTCAGCTGGACGTGTACTCATGTAGTACACAACTTGGTCGATGCTAAGTTTATCAGGACCATATGCATTAGTAATAACCGCTGCTAAAGATGTTTCGAGACCACTGAAACCATTTGGTGCACAGCAGAACTCATGGTCTTTTTCTTCATACGCATGTGGTGCGTGGTCTGTAATAATCGCATCAATTGTGCCATCTTTCAAGCCTTCTAATAATGCTTGACGATGATCTTCGGAGCGAATTGGAGGCGCCATTTTGAACGCTGGATTATATTCGCGTAAGTATTCATCTGTGAAAGATAAATGTTGGCTTGTAACTTCACAAGTTACATTAAGACCTTTTGCTTTTGCACGACGAACCATGTCCACTGTATTTTTACTACTTACGTGTGCAATATGAATGTGACCACCTGTCATTTCAGATAACAAGATATCACGAGCAACCGCTAAATCTTCAGCTACTGCAGGACGTCCAATAACACCTAGTTCATAGGAAACGATGCCTTCATGCATATGACCATTTTTAGTCAATGTAATGTCTTCAGCATGGTCGATAACCATTTTATTAAACATGGAGGAGTACTCTAAGGCACGACGCATAAATGCAGCATTTTCTACATAGTGGCCATCATCGGAGAATGCTACTACACCAGCTTCCGCCATATCGCCCATTTCAGCAAGTTCCTTACCTTCAAGGCCTTTGGATACAGCACCAATAAATTCCACTTTCACAACGCCAGTGAGTTCAGCCTGTTTTTGTAAACCTCTTACGAGTGCAGCATTATCTACAACTGGGTTTGTATTAGCCATAGTGACTACACGTGTGAAACCACCAGCGGCAGCCGCTTGTGTACCAGAGTGGAAATCTTCTTTAGCTTCTTGGCCTGGTTCACGCAAATGTGTGTGAATATCGATAAGACCAGGTGCTACGATAAGACCTGTTGCATCATATACTTCAGCGCCTTCAGCACTTAAATTTTGACCGATGGCTGCAATTTTACCATCTTTTACGAGAACGTCTGCTACTTCGTTTTGTTTTTTTGCCGGATTAACTACCGTACCATTTTTAATAAGCAAGCTCACTACCGTCACCTCCGATAATAGTTAAGTACAATACAGCCATACGTACAGCTACGCCATTACGTACCTGTTCTTGAATTACGGATTGATCAGAATATGCTACATCTGGTGCAATTTCAAGGCCACGGTTCATAGGACCTGGATGCATTACCATCACATCATCTTTAGCCAATTTCAATACATCATTGTTAATACCAAAGATACGTGCATATTCTCTATTTGTAGGATACAACGCAGAATGAATACGTTCTAATTGAATGCGAAGTACGTTAACCACATCTGCATCAGCCACTGCTTCACGAATATCGTGGTGTACGGTAACACCTAATTTTTCGAGCTCTGGATATACCATAGTACGAGGACCAGCCAAATGTACTTTAGCACCCATTTTTGTAAGGCCATAAATATTAGATCTTGCTACACGGCTATGCATAATATCGCCTAAGATAACAACTTTTA
>URQX01000070.1 GCA_900550175.1 uncultured Veillonella sp. | reverse complement strand
ACAAAACATACATAAATAGATATATTATTTAGACAATATACTATAAACCTTCATTTGATGCAAGTCGATCATCTACATCAGTCATGAGTAATTTGTAGCATGTAGCCACCAATGGCACGCCAATTAACATACCAGTAACGCCCATTAAACTACCACCAACGATAACAGCTGCAAATACCCACAAACCAGGCAAGCCAACAGAATTACCTACGATTTTAGGATAAATAAAGTTGCTTTCAATTTGATGAAGAACCTCTAAGATAATCACATAAATCAATGCATCCATAGGGCTAACAGTGAGCAAGATAACTGCCCCGATAACGCCACCCACATAAATACCTAGCAATGGAATTAATGCAGTAAGGCCAATAACACAGGCAATCGTAGTAGCATATTCAATATTAAATGCCCACAGTGAGATACCAACCATAATACCTAAAATCAAGGCATCTATGAACTGGCCTACAAAGAAGTTACTGAACGTTTGAACCGCAACACGTGTGACATAACTAACGCGATTTACCCACTCATCGGATGCATAAGCTCGTAAAATACGCTTACCTTGCATCATAAGACGCTCTTTATCGAGCAACATATAAATGGCAAAAATCAAACCTAAGCCTATATTTAAGGTCCAGGATAAGGCTGTCCCCATTGCATTGACCAGGTATGTACCACCCTTTGTGCCCCACTCGCGCGTATACTTAACAATACTTTCACCACTCAAGGTATCCATAAGTGTTTGATTGGATGCCATCGGAATCGTTTGTGTAAGGTGTTGCATCCAAGATTGGAAGTCTGCATATAACTGTGGCGAAGAAGCCACGATAATCGACATGGAGTGAATCAATTGTGGAATCGCCATACGAGCAATAAAATACACGATAGCACTAATAGTAACAAAGGATAAAATAAGGCTTAAAGGTCGTCTAATTTTATTTTTCCAGCCCGTTTTACTCTTCGGCCACAGCCAACGTTCATACCGCACCACTAGAATATCTAAGACAAAAGCAATACAAGCGCCTACTATAAGCGGAATAAAGGCAGTAATGACGGCATCAATAGCATTAGCTATATCGCTGATACGCAGCGCCATCATAATCATAACGCCAGCCAATATAATGGCTCCTATGAGTGGTTTATAATATTTAAATCGTTTCATATATAACCTACTTTACTATACTCACAACGCATACATTACCAAAACTTAATGAACATTGTATGACCTACGATTATATGCAAGCTTAGTATAACACAAAAGTCCACCTTATCACATGCTCGGTCCCCCGATGAACACGAGAGCATGATAGAAGGTGGACTTATTGTAACCCTAATCTAGGATATCTCTAGAGATATCTGAGAATTAGCGGTGAATATAAACGTCTACACGACGGTTTTCAGCTTTACCTGCTGCAGTGGAGTTAGTTGCAACTGGTTTAGTGTCGCCATTAGCAATACCGATGAAACGATCAGCAGATACGCCATTGTTTACTAAGTATTGAGCTACGTATTGTACGCGGCGTTCGGACAAGCCAACATTGTATTGAGGGGTTGCATCAGTATCAGCATTACCCAACAATTTGATTTGATCTTGAGAGTATTGGTTAGCAGCGTTTACAGCAGCTGTCAAGTTTGGATATTGGTCTGCACGAGCTACATCTTGATCGGAATCGAAGTAGATGGATTGTACATAGTAATCCAATTTAGGAGTTTGGTATACAGGAGCTTCTACTACAGGAGCTGGAGCTGGAGTGTATACAGGAGCTGGTGCTGGAGTTGCTACAGGAGCAACTGCTTTGTGACCACCGAAACGGTAGGACAAGCCAACTACAGGACCTTGGAAGGAAATATTGGAATCATCATCACGTTTAGTGTTGATATAACGGTAACCAGCATTGATGTCCAAGTCTTCGTTTACTTTGTAGCCTAAGCCAGCTTCCCAAGTGGAAGTCTTCTTAGTACCTACACCAGCTTTACCGTAAACTTCTACTTTGGAACCAAGGTTAGCTTTACCAATTACACCAGCTTGTGCAATGTTGTTAGCTTTAGCGAAGTCATCGCCAGAGATGTGAGCATAACCACCATATACAGCGAAGTTTTTGTTCAAGGATTGAACCAAGTTTACTTCGTGCATTTTATCGCTGTAACCAATATTGTTCAATGTGTCATGTAAACCATGATATTGGTATTGCAATGCTGTTTTATCAGACAAAGCATAAGTCAAACCACCATCGAAGTTCCATTTTGCGTCAGCATTCCAAGCTTCAGTTTTTGCTTTAGAATGAGCTGCACCAAGATCAACTTGGAACTCACCTTTGTTGAATTGAGTTTGAGGAGTTGCGCCTGCTACGGATACGCCTACAGCAGCAACTGCCAATAAAGCTAATAATTTTTTATTCATTATAATTCCCTCCAAAAATAGCCCTTAACAATACATAGGGCCTTGGTAATAATATACTTTCATTTTACACAACTTTTCGATAATTTTCAATATTCTTTATGAATTTATCATGAGAATTTCGAATTATATCTATATGTAGATTTTATATAGTTTAAATTTAAAAATACAACTATCTCTATAATATAGAATTATTATGCTACCAATCATAGGATTGATTAGACTTCTATTTATTGTTTTAAGATATATCTTATACTTATCTTATTGTGCCTTTAAATTTAGCTGAATAAATCACACAATAAATTCTATAGAATATGATATACTAGTGATGCGTATTTTGTAGAGATTTCTTTTGTAAATAGTACTTATATAGGAGGAACCATGAGTAAAACAGCTTATATTGTACGTCATATTAACTTTGAAAATGCCGGTATCTTAGAGACAGTCCTTATTGATCGAGGGTTTGAACTAACATACATTGAAGCCCCCCTTGCCAATTTCGAACACTATGATGTGACAGAGGCTGATTTAATTATCGTTTGCGGTGCCCCTATTGGCGCATACGATGAAGAACTCTATCCTTTCTTAACAGATGAAATCAAATTTATTACCGATCGTATAAATAGTAAAAAGCCATTACTTGGCATCTGTTTAGGTGCCCAACTCATATCCCGTATTATGGGCGGTCACGTAGGGCCTATGAAACATGGCAAAAAAGAAATTGGCTTTGGGCCGCTAGAATATACACCTGAAGGGGCCTCCTCCCCTCTAGCATTGCTTGGCAATGTACCTGTCCTTCACTGGCATGGTGATCAATTTGAAATCCCTAAAGGTGCAGTGTGTCTTGCTAAAACAGAGCTATGTCCAAATCAAGCATTCTCTGTAGACAATCATATCCTAGCACTTCAATTCCATATGGAGGCTGATCCTGCTGTAATTGAAAGTTGGCTTGTAGGCCATTGTGCAGAGCTTTCTAATGCAGGTATCGACATCCCTAAATTAAGAGAAGATGCAAAACGTCTCCGTCAAGAGTTGCCAGCTGCTGGCAAAGCCGCTTGTATCGCTTGGCTTGAACAAAATCATTTATAAAAATAAGAACCGCCTTAGTAATACTAAGGCGGTTCTTATTTCGTTCTTATATATATCCCTTACATAAGATGTTCTGGTCATATAACACATTCCCCAATGTGTCATTTTTTCCACATTTGGTATTGTACATCAAACAAATTGAATGCGCAAGAAGTTATTCATAAACCTTTCATAAATTATTTTATTTTTTTCAATATAAGAATGATACTCATATACAAATATTGATAGGTTTAAACAATTTTATGCTGCCATGCCCCACGAATAAATCGTATGTAAGAACAACATAAACGAAGAGATTGGTCAAAGCATAAGGATAACCATGCGCCTAATAATCCTAAACCAAAGGTGATACACAATAGGTAAGTAATAATAGGTCGTATTATAGCCACGCTAACAAGGGAGTATTTCATAATATAATAGGTGTCCCCTGCCCCTTTTAGTACACCAGAGTATACTTGTTGCAGTGCTTGCGGAAATGCAGCAATAGCCATGATGCCCATTAAAGCCCCCGCTAACGTAATGACTTCACTTTCACGTGTATATAATTGTACCAAAAGATCCCCAGGACCAATAAAGATCAAAGCACTGACAAGGCCCACAACGAATCCTATACGAGCTCCAATTTTACCATAAGTCTTTGCAATATCAGGTCGTTTATGACCAAGGCTCTGTCCTGTATGGGATGCACCGGCAAAACCGAGCCCCATAGCGAAGTAATAGAATATATCCATCAAATTCATACATACATAATGAGCAGCTAGTGGAACGGCCCCTAAGGACGCAACGATCATGGTGTACGTATACATTCCAAAACGCTCAAAGAATTGTTCTCCTAAGGAACTGCCACCTACGTGGAACATAGTATGTAACACCGTTCGTTCAAATTTCCATTTTGAAGGATGTCGTAAGGTTAGCCCGGTAGTAGTATGTTGTGAAATCGTACGCAGTAGTAATAGAGCAATCACAGCACTACTAATCATTGTAGATACACCGGCGCCCATGACACCGAGTTCAGGAAAGAATCCAATACCATAAATCAAGAAGAAGTTCATGATGGTATTTAGAATATTCCCTACTACATTAGACTTAAAAATAACCTTGGTATTGCCATACCCAATAAGAGCAGCCCCTACAATTTGACTAAAGGATTGGAATATTAGACTGATGACAATAAAACGACCATACCAGACAGCGGTCTCAATATAGCCATCTTCTGCACCTGTAAAACGTAAGATATGCTCTAAATTAAAGAAACATATGGCCAATAAAGGGGCATAAATCAAGAAATTTAATAGAATGGATTGCTTAAGAACGGCATTCATACCATCCACTTCACTCTCACCATGTCGGCGAGCTATAATCGCTGTTACCGCAATGGATAAGGCACGACAAAATATGAGCATCACCATCTCTGGCTGCCCCATGATACCTACCGAAGCAAGTGCAGATGCACCTAAAGCACCAACCATCGCTAAGTCTATGGCAGTCATAAACTGTAACATCAATCCTTGTAATGTAGCGGGCCAAGCTATTTTTAAATAATTACCATACAGTTGCTTTGTAGTTCCTACCGGACCTAACCGCTCTGCAGCGGGCAACATGGTATCTAATGAAAGCCATCGTTGTATGCGTTCTAACATAGTAACTCCTATTCATGCAAGATCATACAAGGTGGAGCAAAATTCTTAGCCCCTAATATCTTCTGTATTATATCACAACAATACATGAAAAGTCATTCATATATTATATTTTATTTAATAACCTATATCAAAATAGAAAAAGAACCCCTTACCTAGTCACTTATACCCATTAGGATATAAACGTGATAAGTAAGGGGTTTCTTTTTTACAATTCCAGTTCTTTAAAATGATTATTATTGAAATTGCATCTCACTAAAATAGAGAAATTACTTCAAGTAAAACTTCAAAGACTAGAGTATTAGATTACTCAGTATCGATTATCTTACTATATACTGATTAACCTTTAGATGCTAACAATTTGTCCACTGCTGCGCGCAAATCATCTAAACCTTGTTTTGTTTCAGCCAATTCTTGACGTTGACGTTCATTTTCAGCTTCCAATGTGTTTAGACGAGCTGCTTGATCAGCAATAACATATTTTTGTTCAGCATTTTCCTTCTTGAGGCTAGATACCTCATCTTGCATTACATACACAGAGCTAATAGGACCTGCTTTGTAACGATCAGGAATGTTTTTCTTTTCTGGGCTAGAACCAAATTTATGGGTTACACCAGCATTCACCATATTATGGTTGCCACCAACGGAAACACCTACGTTGAACATAGTATCTTCGTTAGTGTAATGCGCAAGACCAAGAGCTGCTGCAGTTTCACCACGGTAGTTGCCTACGCCCGCCATAATTTGAGTTGGCTCTAATGGATCATATTGAATTGGTTTCAATGCGGCCATAGCAGCTGCATGTGCACCAACACGTTGTACTTCACCTGCGACTTGACCAATCGCATCACCCATTTTTGCATTGGATGCTTTCAACTGACCAATATTCACAGCATCTGTATCATCAGAACCAGGTGCCACACCTTTAATTTGATTGTTCCCATTATTGAGGCCATCCTTAGTCAAGGATACAGGACCTGCATTAGGGTTATTCGGATTTGCACTACCAGGTGTAATTGTTATGCCATTACCATTTGTTACAGTTGTGTTACCAGCTGCATCTTTAAATGTAGCAGATTTCATATCTGTCAGCTCTGGATTTACGGCATAGCTAATTGTTTTACCTGCATGGCTAACCATCATATTATTGCCTGCTTTGAAAGTAAGTGTTTCATTTGGTCTAATTTTTTCTGGTGTTGCACTTGGTGTGCTGTTGACACCAGAACCTTCAGTACCAACGGTAGCATCCCAGCCTGCATTAGCTACAGCAGATTGAACTTGATCTTCAGTGGCTGCGCGGCCAGAAGTAATGTTGTTAGGGTCCCACGTTTTATTAGTCAAACCTGTTACAACACCATCTTTACCATTTACTGCAACAGGATTATTGCCACCTGTAGTAATGATGCCATCCTTGCCATCAATACCTACAGTACCAATAGCAGCTTTACCATCCTTACCGTTAAGAGCAATCTTATCTGCTACTTTCACAGAACCATTAACGCCATCAATAGCAACGGCATTTGTACCATCACCAGCTTTAATAGTTCCATCTGTACCATTAATCGCTACAGCATTACCATCTTTACCGGCTTTGATCGTGCCATTTGTACCATCCACAGTAATCGCTTTTGTTGGATCCGCTGCACCCAAGGTAATCTTATCATTCAACTTGTTATCGTAAACGATATGACCATCTGGAGCAGTAGTTTTAGTCAACACTATATTGCCAGTAGTATTATCGGCGCTTTCACCACCATTAGCAGTTAATTCAGTTGTTGCCGCCTTAGTCTTCGCATCTAATTGACGTACATTAACAGCATCTGTGTCATTTGTGCCATCAGCTACATTAACAATCTTATTATTGCCATTATCAAGGCCATTGCCAGTTAAAGATACTGTATCTTTACCAGGTTTTGTAATTGTTACACCATCCTTAGTGAAAGTAGCCTTGTTGCCAGCAGCATCGGCTACAGTTGTACCAGTGGCTTCAACCTTAGTAGTATCGCCCGCTGCATTTGTTACTGTTGCACCAGTAGAAGCAACATTTGTTGTATTACCAGCCGCATCTTTAACAGTTGCGCCTTTAGCATCTACCTTGGTTTCATCACCTGCCGCATTTTTCAATGTATTGCTAGTCGCATTAGATACATTAGAGTTACCTGCATTATCTGTCAAATTATTGCTTGTAGCATTAGATACGTTAGAGTTACCCGCATTATCTGCCAAAGTATTGCTAGTTGCTGTCGCAGTATTCGTATTGCCATTCGGATCAGCAATCGTATTAGATGTGGCATTTGATGTGTTTGTATTACCTGCACCATCATCGATTACATTTTTATCTGCTGTATTTGTATTCGTCTTAGCACCATCAGTGATAGTAGACCCCGCTGCCGTAGTGGCTGTGGATTTTGTACCATCTACAACAGTGTTACCAGCCGCATTAGATGTATTCGTTTTACCACCATCAGTTTGAACGATACTATCGCCTTTGATAACAGTTGTTTTACCACCAGTGGCATTGAATATAGCAGACTCCATATCTTTAAGATTTTTGTTTAAGGAGTACGCTAAAGTTTTACCATTTTGGTCAATAATGAGGTTATTGCCAGCCTGTAATTGAACCTCTTCACCACTAGAGATCTTAGTCTTAGCAGAGCCATTAGCTTCACCAGTGGAACCAGCTACTGTACCAGAGTTTATATTCCAACCAGCACCTACTGCATCAGATACTTGTTGTAATTGATCTTCTGTTGCAGCTCGACCAGAAACAGCTTTTGTAACACCTGGTGTCCATGCTGTATTTGTTAAACCAGTAACAGTACCTGCAGCACCATCTAATTTAACAGTGTTAGCACCACCTGTAGTGATTGTGTTATTCACACCATCTATAACTGCAGAACCTGCAGTTACTTTACCAGCAGTACCATCAACAGTCACCTTATTAGCACCAGTACCTGTTGTAATCGTATCTTTAGTGATAACTGTGCTGTTACCAGCATTATCTTTGACAGTTACAGTACTAGCTGTTGCTTCTGTAGTATTTGTACCATCTGTAATTGTATTAGATGTAGCATTAGATGTATTTACATTGCCATTGCCATCATCAATTACATTACTGTCTACAGTAGTCTTATTAGATTTTGCACCATCAACTAATGTGTTTTCATCAACAGTAGATGTATTAGTCTTAGCACCATCTTTAATTACTTGACCAGCTGCAGTTGTTTCTGTGGACTTAGTACCATCAGCTACTGTATTACCAGCCGCTGTGGATCTATTGGTCTTAGTACCATCAGTTTGCGCGATGCTATCGCCTGTAATAACAGTTGTTTTACCACCTGTTGCTTCGAAGGTTGCAG
>URQX01000069.1 GCA_900550175.1 uncultured Veillonella sp. | reverse complement strand
AATATTTGGACAACAGGTTATTACACCTGCAGACAATGTCTGCAGGTGTTTTTTGCGTTTTATTTATGGTATAGTGTAAATATATTTTATTTGTTAAGGGGAAACAGTATGGAAAATAATAACACACATAAAATGGATTACGTTACAAGGATTAATTTAAAAACAGCTACAGATCAAAGGAAGGAATTAATTGATTTCTGTTTAAATGGTAAAAATGTATTTACTGATGATGAGAAAGCTCAAGGTAAGGCTCAATTTTTAGCTATAGGATGGAGTTGTGTTGATTTTGAATCTGATGACTTCTCTGTGTTTTATAATACCGTAGTAGAGTATGTACATGGACAAAAGCGACGATTAAATCCAGCTTTAAACATATTTAAAGAGGCAGGTGTAAATGATCTGTTTTGGACGCGAGACCTAGATGGTGTGTATTGGATTTGTAGAGTAACAGAACCTGCAAAAGCTTATTCAAATAAAGATTTAGACATTGGTGCCGTTTTACCTATTGAAGCCTATAAATTTGGGCTTGAAGTACCTGGCCAGATAAAAGCATCGTTTAATCGCGCAAGAGGTGGAATTGTTCAGAGATTACAATATCCAGCTATCATCGAATACTCTAAATTTGTGTTTAATAAATTAGGTGGTGAAGATTACTATGATATTAATTTGAATATAGCGAATAATGTAATAGAAAACTTACCAGATTTTGAATTAGAGGAGTTAGTAATTTCTTACCTTCAAATTGTAAAAGGATATTATCTTCTTTCGAACTCTATTGCTAATAAATCAACGACTATAAAAATTGAATGTCAGTTAATTTCCCGTGATGTAAATAATGTTAAAAAGGCTGTTGTACAAGTTAAAGGGCCTAAAGCCAATGAATTAAATGCTTCAGAATTTAAGGCGTTTGAAGATGAAGGTTATTATATCTATTTATATGCACCAGGGGTTAAAAAATTAGAAGAAATGAAGAATGTTATTCAAATTACCACTGAGGAACTACAAGAATTTTATAGGGAGTATAAAGCTATTTTGCCAGAATCTATTACTCAATTCGAAAATCTATTTAATATTGGTTTTAGTGAAAAGAATTAATTTTCGATTTACATCCATATTCAATTTTCCTATAATAGATATATAATAATCGATTTTTTTCGAAAATAGATTTTCATATAGGAGAATTCATATGATTTATAATACAATTCAATACGTAGTAGATAATGGTATCGGTACGTTGACATTTAATCGTCCTGCAGTGGCGAACGGTTTTAACATTGAAATGTGTAAGGAGATCCTTGAGGTTTTAGATAAAGCTCACAACGATGAAAGTGTTCGTGCATTGCTCATCAATGCAGAGGGTAAAGTATTCTCTGCTGGTGGTGACTTAACAGAAATGGAACGGGCTGTAAACGATGGTGATACAGAGTCCTTATTTGAAATTGTTGAGCTCGTGGCTCAAATTTCTATGGCTATGAAGCGCTTGCCTAAACCTGTTATCATGAGCCTTCAAGGTGCAGCAGCAGGTGCAGCATTCAATATGGCGTTAGCAGCGGACTTTGTGGTGGCAGCTAATAACGTACGCTTCATTCAAGCTTTCGTGAACGTAGGTCTTGCTCCTGATGCAGGCGGTTTGTTCTTGTTGACTCGCTCCATTGGTATGAACCGTGCTATGCATATCGTTATAACTGGCGAAGCTGTTTCTGCCGAAAAAGGTAAAGAATGGGGCTTTGTATATAAGGTTTGTGAACCAGAGGATCTAGAAACTGCTACAAGACGTCTTGTTGAAAAATTAGCTAAAGGTCCTGCACAATCTTACCGCGTTATGAAAGAAATGATGTGGAATAGCTTCTTATCTGGTTGGGAAGAGTACAAAAAATTTGAAGTAGAAAATCAATGCTCCTTAGGTCTTTCTGAAGACTTTAAAGAAGGTGTACGCGCTTTCACAGAACGTCGTCGTCCTAAATTTAGTCAAAAATAATAATTATTCTCTTGTAATTCTATGAAATATCATGTATTTTATAAGCAGTTACTAATATAATTCGAACCGATGTGGCTCTATATATTGAGTTACATCGGTTTTTGCTTTTATTATGAAGCAAAAGTGATATAATAGTACTATTATAATAGTTTTAGGAGGTCATTATTACATGGCTCAAGATACAATTAAATGTTATGACGGTCCTAGTGATGTAGTCCAAGCGTTGGCGGAGGATTTTATTGCTTTTACCAATGATGAAATTAGCCGTACTGAAACGTGTATCGTTGGTATTACTGGGGGCACTGTTGTAAATGGTTTGTTAGAATTACTTAACTCACCTGAATATATTGAGCGCCTCAACTGGGAACGCATATTCTTCCTATGGACTGACGAGCGTTTTCTACCGCAAGCACATGAGGATAATTACTTTAATCGTGTAAAACCTCATTTGCTATGCAAGGCAAAGGGGGCTGCTCATTTCTTACCAATTAATACGGATTCTAAGACCGTACATGAAGCGGCTGAAGAATATGAAAAAGAGGTTCGCAATGTCCTCAAGGCGTGTAAGAAATCTGGTCTTGATTTGGCGTTGCTAGATCTAGGCGAAGATGGTCATACAGCAGGATTATTTGCAGGCTCTCACGCGCTTCGTGTAGCTGATCAAGATGTGGTTGCCGTTGAAGATGGCAAGGTATGGGAACGTATTTCTATGACATTTTCTTTCCTAGCAAAATCTGATGCTGTTTGGTTTACTGTGACTGGTGAAAGTAAGAGAACGGCGTTGACAAAGGTATTGTACCAACGCGAGGATTACGAAGATTTAACGTGGGAGAAACGCATTGGCCGTACATTGCCTGGTGCTGTACTTTCACAAGAAGCCGTGACTTGGTATGTGGACAAGGCAGCCTATAATGATGTACACTAAAGGATGTAAGTTTTAGTAAATATAAAGGAGATACATATGGGATCTATAGGAACACCTGAATTAATAGTTATATTAGTGATCGCTTTAGTTATCTTCGGACCTGGTAAGTTGCCTGAAGTAGGTAAAGCTATTGGTAAGGGCATCAATGAATTTAAAGATGCTATTTCCGGCCCTAAAAAAGCTGTTGATGAAACGAAAGAAGCCGTTAAAAAGGCGACTACTATCGACGTAACAGCAGGGGCTAAAAACGATGATAAACATAAAGAAGTTAATGATTAATAGGAGGTATCACTATGTGTAAAGATTGTGGTTGCGGTGAAGATAATGGCGTTGTAACAAAGGTATTTACTGTACCTGGTATGATGTGCAATAACTGTAAAGAAACTGTTGAAGGTGCATCCCTTGGTTTACCTGGCGTTTTGAGCGCAGAGGTAAATTTGCCAGAGAAAACAGCGACTGTTTCTTTTGATCCATCAAAAGCATCTGTTGAAGTTATTACAAAAGCTATTGAACGTACAGGCTTTGAAGTAGAAAGCGTTGCAGATGGTGTACAAGAACATAGTCATGGTTTACTAGGAACATTGAAACGTTTCTTCAAATAATCGAACCCATAGGGCTGTATTGAAACACTGTTTCGATGCAGCCTTTTTTCATAAAGAGGTAATAAAATGATACGCAAGTTTGATGCTAAAAATTTCAAGTGGGATGGCGTCGATACCTTGGTATATAAACAAGATGGTAGCCCTTTTAAAGATGTAACACGTCAAGTTTTATACGATGGGGCTTTTGATATTCCATGCCAATTCCGCTATTTTGAATGCTTGCCAGGTGGTTATTCTACGCTTGAATATCATGAACATACACATATGGTTATGATATTCCGTGGGAAGGGGCAAGTCTTATTAGGCGATGAAATCCATGATGTAGAAGCTGGTGATTTTATAGAAATTCCAGGTAAGACAATCCATCAATTCCGGGCTAATAAAGGAGATTATATCGGGTTCCTCTGCTTGGTTAACCAAGAGCGGGACAAGGTTAAATTATTATCCCCTGAAGAGATGGATACATTGCGCTCTAATCCAAAGATTAAAGAATTTTTGGAAAGTTGCTAATTTATATGGCGGTTATGTGTGATGACTGCCATATAGTTTTTTATAATCAACAGTAACTGTTGATATGTGTAGTTTGATAGGGAGGTTCTATGAATACCTTTACACGCGCCGCACTGACGGTACTGGTAGGACTTGTGATTTGGTTCTTGCCTCACACGGAGGCGATTAAGCCTGAAGGATGGCATTTATTAGCTATCTTCACGGCTACAATTGTAGGTTTTATTTTACGACCTTGGCCAACAGGTATTATGGCACTCTTTGGTATTGTTGCGGCAGTAGCAACAAATTCTATTACTATGGTGCAAGCATTAGGTGGTTACGCTGAAGCTAATGTATGGCTTATCGTAGCAGCTGTATTCTTTTCTAGAGGCATTATTAATTCTGGCCTTGGTAAGCGTATCGCGTATACTTTGATTCGCTCCTTTGGTACTAGTTCTTTAAAGCTAGCTTATGCATTGGCTTGTACAGATCTTATTATTTCTCCTGCCACGCCATCTAATACGGCTCGTGGAGGCGGTATTATTTTTCCAATTGTACAAAACATTTCGTTAGCCTTTGATTCTGAGCCAAATGGTAGTACGGCACGTCGTATTGGGGCATACTTGATGACAACGGCTCATACGATAAACACCATTACTGTAACAATCTTCTTAACTGCTTGTAGTGGTAACTTATTGATTACATCCTTAGGTGCAAAATTATTTGGCTATGATATTTCATGGTGGGAATGGTTCCAAGCAGGTGTAATCCCTGGTGTAATTTGTATGATTTTGATGCCTTGGTTTATTTATAAAATCTATCCACCTGAAATCAAGGAAACACCTCAAGCAGCGGCAATGGCCCAAAAAGAGCTAGATATACTAGGCCCTATTACAAAGGCTGAAATTTCAGTGGCTATTATTTTTGTGCTTTGTATTTTGTTGTGGTCTACTGCAATTTGGACAAAACTACATCCTACAGTAGTTGCTATGATGGGCGTACTTGCTTGTGTAGTTACAGGATCCCTTACATGGGAAGATATTTTAGGTGAACGCACAGGTTGGGATATCCTTATCTGGATGGGTACCCTCGTTGGTATGGCTGGCTTACTTGGCAAGCTCGGTGTTGTTGCAGTATTTGCTGATTTTGTAAGTCAACATCTTGTAGGTATTAATTGGTTCTGGGCATCCTTCATTATCTCTGCAACCTTTGTTTACTCTCAATACTTCTTTGCCAGTGGTACAGCGCGTATTACAGCGTTATTCTCCGCCTTTGCAGCTATCTTGGTAGCGATGGGCGCACCAATTCCATTTACCATCTTGCTCTTTGGTTTGATGAACAGCCCTGGCTGTACATTAACACATTATAGTTCTGGTGTAACACCAATCTTCTTTGGTGCAGGCTATGTACCACAAGGAACGTGGTGGCGTGTAGGCCTTGCTATTTCTGTGGTAAGCTTCCTTATTCACTTCTGGGGTGGTACCCTCGGTATGTGGATATTCGGTATTCTATAATGCCTATAAATCCCTCACTACGGTGAGGGATTTTTTATATAATCTGAGGACTATATAGATTTGTTATCTATTTATTTTGTATGATTGCTATATAGGTGTTGTATCCATTAGTGTTTGCTATAGTTTTTATATATGGTAAACTTTAAAAATTTATATAATAAATCTATAGAATATTTATTGCACGACATTATATAAAATGTTATTATTATTTTATGATTACAGATTACTTTAGGAGGAAACATGTTGGGTTTAGTCATTAGCTTGTTGATTATCGCGCTCGTCGTGATTATTAAAGACATTCGAATTATGAACAACAACTTAACACGTTTTTGTCTTAAAGGTTCCACGAATGGTTTAATATACAATCAATAAGATTTGACTATATAGTTTGTTTCTTATGTGTATATATTCCAAGGGGTACATAGGTTGTTTATGTATTTAGGAATTCTGTAAACAAAAGGAATATCATTTGTAAACTTTTAAGACGATTCATAAGAATCGTCTTTTTTTATTAAGTTGAAAAGTGTCCAAGTGGATGCTTTCAAGAAAAGTGAGGAGATTAACATGAGTTGTAGAAGTGACAATTTAAAAACAGGCGTAGCACGTGCACCACATAGATCTTTGCTAAAAGCTCTTGGTTTCGATGATGAAGAAATGGGTAGACCAGTCATTGGTATTGCAAACTCTTTCAACGAAATTATCCCTGGTCACGTGGGCTTGAAAAATATTGTACAAGCCGTAAAAGACGGCATTCGCAACGCAGGTGGTGTGCCAATCGAGTTCAATACAATTGGTATTTGTGACGGCTTGGCGATGAACCACATCGGTATGAAATACTCCTTGGTAACACGTAATATCATTGCTGACTCCATCGAAGCAACAGCTATGGCAACACCATTTGATGCTATGGTATTCATTCCAAACTGCGATAAAGTAGTACCTGGTATGTTGATAGCTGCAGCTCGTCTAAATATTCCATCCGTATTCGTGTCTGGTGGTGCTATGCTTGCAGGCGTACATAATGGCAAAAAAATCGGTTTGTCTGATGTATTCGAAGCAGTAGGTAAACATCAAACTGGTGAAATGGGTGATGCTGAGTTAGCTGAAATCGAAAATACAGCATGTCCTACATGTGGTTCTTGCTCTGGTATGTACACAGCTAATACAATGAACTGCCTAACAGAAGCTCTTGGTATGGGCCTTCCTGGTAATGGTACAATTCCAGCAGTATACTCTGAACGTTTACGTCTTGCTAAATTAGCAGGTATGCAAGCAGTAGAGGTATTGAAAGCAAACCTTCGTCCTAAAGATATTATGACACGCGAAGCCTTTGAAAATGCAGTAGCTCTAGATATGGCTTTGGGTGGTTCCTCTAATACAGCTCTTCATTTGCCAGCTATCGCTCATGAAGCAGGTGTACCATTGTCCTTGGACGACTTCGATCGCATTGCACAAAACACACCTCAATTGTCCAAACTCTCTCCATCTGGTAAATACTTCATTGAAGACTTGTATGCTGCAGGCGGCGTATCTGCTGTGTTGAAACGTTTAGCAGAAAATGGTCGTTTGCATACAGATTGCAAAACTGTAGCTCTTAAAACACAAGGTGAAATTGCAGCGGTAGCTCATGTAACTGATGAAGATGTTATTCATCCTTGGAATAATCCTGTTCATGAAACAGGTGGTATTGCCGTTCTTAAAGGTAACCTTGCTGTAGACGGTTCCGTTGTAAAAGCAGGTGCCGTAGATGAAGATATGCTTGTTCACTCTGGTCCAGCAAAGGTATTCAACAGCGAAGAAGAAGCTGTTGAAGCTATTACAGGCGGTAAAATCGTAAAAGGTGATGTGGTAGTTATCCGTTACGAAGGTCCTAAAGGCGGCCCTGGCATGCGCGAAATGTTAACACCAACATCTATGATCGCAGGTATGGGTCTTGATAAAGACGTAGCCTTATTGACTGATGGTCGTTTCTCTGGTGCTACACGTGGTGCATCCATTGGTCACGTATCTCCAGAAGCTGCGGCTGGTGGCACAATCGCTGTTGTTGAAGATGGTGATATCATCAACATCGATATTCCAAACGGTAAATTGGAATTGGCTGTATCTGATGAAGAAATCGCTCGTCGTAAAGCTGCATTGAAACCATTCAAATCCAATGTAACTGGATACCTTAAAAAATACGCTCTTCATGTATCCTCTGCAGCACAAGGTGCTATCGAAGTATTTGAAGACTAATAGTAGATTTTCATTAATACTAACTAGAGGAGATAGAGTACATGCATAAGTTGTATGATTTTATGGAGGCTCGTGAGCGATTAAGCACAATCACGGTGAAAACAAAATTGCTTCACAGTGATGTGTTCTCTGACGAGTGTGGCAATGATGTATATATCAAGCCAGAAAATTTGCAAATAACAGGTTCCTTTAAGGTTCGTGGTGCCTATAATAAAATTGCAAAATTAACAGAAGAAGAAAAGGCGCGCGGCGTTATTGCCGCGTCTGCCGGTAACCATGCGCAAGGTGTAGCGCTTGCTGCAAAACGTTTAGGCATTAAAGCGACAATCGTTATGCCAAAACATACACCTCTCATCAAGGTGAATGCTACAAAACAATATGGTGCAGAAGTGGTTCTACATGGTGAGATTTATGATGAAGCTTACCAAAAAGCGATGGAATTACAACAAGAGCACGGATATGTGTTTGTTCATCCTTTTGATGACGAAGATGTTATTGAAGGACAAGGTACAATTGCATTAGAAGTTCTTGAAGAATTGCCTGATGCGGATGTATTGCTAGTTCCTGTTGGTGGTGGCGGTATTGTTTCTGGTATCGCAGCTGCGGCAAAATTAAAAAATCCTAGCATTAAGATTATCGGTGTAGAACCAGAAGGTGCGGCTAGTGCAATAGCTGCATTAAAAGCAGATCATCCTGTACCGCTTGGTGAAGTGGCAACTATCGCAGATGGTACTGCTGTACGTCAAATCGGCGAAACTACATTAAAATATATCAAGAAATACGTAGATGAAATTGTTACTGTCTCTGATTATGAATTGATGGAAGCATTTTTGTTGC
>URQX01000068.1 GCA_900550175.1 uncultured Veillonella sp. | reverse complement strand
ATTTATAGATTTATTTTACTATATATATACTATTATATACAAAAGAAAATATTATTATTTATATACAACAAAAAAAGACTTCCGAAGAAGTCTTTTTTTGTTTGTGAGGGAATTAGAATTTGTAGTTTAATTCTGCACGGTAGAAATCGGAAAGATCGTTACCTTTTTGGTCTTTAGAGTTGAAACCATAACCAGCAGATAAGCCTACATTATCTTGTACTGCATAGTTTACGCTAGCCATGTAACCTTTGTAACCATTAGAAGTATTTGTTAAGTCATATGCTTGATCCCAAGTAGAGCTTACGATAGGAGCGTTAGCTTTTTGGTTGAAGTATTGACCTTTCACATCCCATGTACCTTTTTTAGCGATGTCGTAATTACCATAACCAACACCTGCTGTCCAAGCTTGGGAGTCATTTACGTTGGAAGCTTTTAACCATTCACCACCAACCCAAACTTTATCTTTACGGAAATCTGCATTGAAGCCGTATACATTTTGGCTATCGGAGTTTACTGTGGAACCATTATGGTTCAAGTTACCGCTAGACAATTTAGAGTAGAAACCACCAACTGTGGATTCTTGACCAACTTTACCTTTAACACCTACATAAGCTACGGAAGGGTTATCGGATTTGGAATTACCATCAGCAGCGCCTGCCATCATGTAACCATAAGCACCTTGTACTTGAACTTTATCATTACCTACGTTCAATTGAGCACCATCAAATGTATCATCGTACATTAAACCGCCACCAATTGTTTGTTGGAAACGACCACCTTTAGCAGATACGCTATTACCAAATTTGTGATCTACATAAGCACGATCGATTGTCGCATCAGCACCTTTTGTGGAGTCACCGAACTCGTAATTACCTTTTACACGAACAACAGCTTCAGTTTTATCATTTACTTTACCATTGAATTGAACACGTGCACGGCCATCTGTTAAGGATTTGCTGTTTGTTTTATAAACGCCTTTATCTTCAGAACCTTGGTAACGGATACGAGCATCACCAGTAACTTTTATATTACCTACGCGATCTTCCAAACGAGATACGCGTACGCCCAAGCTGTTCAACTCGTTGGAGAATTCATCTGCTAAGCGGTTAATCATTGCTTGTTGTTCTGCATTAGCGCGATCTTGGTTAGCCATTGCTTTAGCTACCATTTGAGCCATTTCATAACGAGTGATATTGTTTTGGCCTTTGAAAGTACCATCTGGGTAACCATTAACGATACCAGATTGTGCTAATTGGGATACTGCTTGGTATGCCCAGCTATCTGGAGTTACATCGGAGAATGGGTTGGCAGCGAATGCTGTTGTTACACCTAATACTGCTGTTGCTGCAAAAATTGTTGCGAATTGTTTTTTCATAATGAATTCCTTCTTTCTTATAAATAAGAATTTATATTATCAGAAGACATTCACTGTATAAGTGGTATAACTATGAAAGATATATTAGGAGTGTCCACGTTTCCTCGACTATATTATCTATCACAGCCTCACCTCTTTATTAGTGGTGCCTTACTGTGATTAGAATATATCACCGTCTAATTTTTTTGTAAAGCATTTTATAAAACTAAATTTGATGAAATTTCATTCATGAATAAAAATTAGTTTAAAAACGTAGATTTTATCTATATTTTTCAAAATTAAATTTTACGCAATTTCATTTTATTTCTCAAAAATTCACATAATTAAGATATAAATTCCATTATTATTAATCAATTTTATTAATTAACAATAATAGTTTTAGTATATTTTTCTAATATATTAGGATGAAAATATATCCTTATAAACATTAACTAAAGAAAATATCAATTATTAACTAAAAAAGCCTCTCTATAGTGTTCAACACTATAGAGAGGCTTTAAAAGCATTAAATTGCATAGGATACAAAACCTAGGACGTGATCAACTGGAACTGGACCAATAAAACGACTATCACTAGAATGATTTCGGTTATCCCCCATCACAAATACATAACCTTCAGGAACTGTAACAGATGTGGAACGTGTATAATTCATTATTGTATCTTTTGTATATGGTTCTTGTAATTGCTCACCATTACGCCATACATGACCATCTTTAAATTCTAATACATCACCAGGACGACCAATAACGCGCTTTACCCATACATCATTTGTTTGAGCTGCTTTATTAAAGACAGATACATAGTTCATTAATGGTTCTTCTACATCATCCACCCACGTACGAGCGCGATTAACACGACTATCAATGATTACGATTTGTCCATAATTTGGCATTTCATTCATAATATGGTGCCACTTCGTTACAATTAAATATTGGCCATTGTGTAGTGTATCCTCCATTGATTCACCAGATACACGTGTTGGTTGAATCAAGAAAATATGAATTACCATGGCAATAATTAATGCTAATACAATGGCATAAATCCAATCTAATATTTCTTTTACTATTTTATTACTCATATTAACCCCTTAATGACCGTTCTTTGTAAATCTACCACCAAATACATCATGTACATCTTGAATCGTAATAAATGCCGATGGATCTACTTCATAAACAGTATTTTTTAATCTCATAATTTCAAGTCTTGTTACTACGGAATACAAAACATGCTTAGGTTGCTTTAAATAGCCCCCTTCACCATACATAATTGTAACACCACGGTTGAGATTCGCGTTTAATGCATCTGCAATATTCTTAGAATTCTCTGCATCGGTAATAATCATTACCCCTTTAGATTCATCAAGACCTGTAATTGTAATATCAATCATCTTATAAGCAATGAAATAAGCGATTAAGGAGTACATAGCACTATTCCAACTATATACAAAACCTGCTGCACCAAGAATTACCAGATTCATGGCCATTACGATTTCCCCAACAGAGAAAGTAGAGCGTCTATCAAAAATGATGGCTACAATTTCAGAACCATCTAGCGAACCACCATTACGTATAATGAGTCCTACCCCAATGCCTAAGATGATACCACCAAAGATAGACCCTAGAAACGGGTCTGACGTAATCGGTGTAAAATCATGGGCAAAGGTTGAAAAAATAGCCATCCATACGATAGAAAATAGTGTAGAGAATGTAAAATTTTTACCGTTAGCTCTATAGCCAATATATAAGAAAGGCAAGTTAAAGAGCACGACGAAAATACTAAAGGAAATTCCTGAAAGCTCTGCAGCCATCAAGGAAATACCAACTACACCGCCATCGATGATACTATTCGGTACTAAAAATAAATCTAACCCTATAGTATAAATTAAGGCCCCTAAAATCATCATTAAGCAACGCATAATAAAGTTCGACCAGTTATGCGTTAAAGTTTCATTTTTCATGCACTTCTCCTTTACCGTACAACTGCTCCATAGCATGTAATCTTTTTTCTTCTAACTCACTAGCATCCATCGTATCACCTTGTATGTCATTAACAGCTTGGCTTAGTTGTTTTGTATATCGTAAGCCAATAACAAAAGCTGTCAAATCATCTACAGGTTCAGGTGGAAATTGCATAGACGTAGGGATAATTTTACGCCATCCTGTAGGAGGATTATACTTCCAATATAATTTTCGAGCCTCTTCCGTACTATGCGATTCATCAATTAAGCTAGTCGTAATTTTATGATTTCGTCCAATTTGTTGAAGCGATGGATACAAATATTTATGATTTGTACCATTTCCACATACGATATGAACAATTCCATAGTATTCAGTTAATGTACGTTCAATTTCATTATTGAATTGTTTTGTCATAATAATTTTACGACACACCATAGTACTAGACGGTGTTAGAATTGCCACACCAGTTTTCTCATTACCTGGATCTACAGCCAAAATGTATGTAGTATCAGTCATATAACTATCCTCATTTAAAATACAGCAGTTATATTTTAACACAAAACGAAGGTCTTATGTAAAAATTTACATAAGACCTTCGTTTAAAGTATATAAAACCAAAATACTATTCTAATTAATAAGCTGGCATTTTTGCCTTATCATTAAAGGCAGGCATTTGGGTTATACGCAACTTAAGATGAACAGGACCAGATGAATATGTGTCGCCATCAACATATGCTTCTACATGAACCTTGCCATGTATAGTAGCCACACGTCGGATAGCAGTAAACAAATCATCCCCTGGTATCGTACCGATATCCCCAGATAGGGAATCTGGAATAATGCCTTTCGCTCTCGCCTTTTCATTTACTTGCTTTAAGAATTGAAGCATAGCAGATTGAGCATTAGGGCCTCCATCCATCACGGCGGAGTGGATTACTTCTCCATTTTTATAAATAAATTGTTGTGGATACACTTGGATAACTGCCACTGCAGGTTCTCCAGCAATGATATTTCCAGCAGCTACAACTTGAACGACCATTGGAGTCTTTGCACTATTAAGCTTTTGTGTAGCTACCTCAATATTTTGACGATCTACATACACAATAGCTTGACCTTGATCTTCTATACCTAGGCGTCGTAGCACCAATTTATTGGTATCATCAATAATATTTTTAATAGCTGCTTGGCTATCTTCTTCACTTAGACCAGGGCGAACAACAGCTTGTGCTAATAATTGATCAACTTGGAAAAGAATAGTTCCTTCACGCAAATGAATAATGCCATTTTGCAACTGTTCTTGTGTTGTTTGTAATTCTTTAATATGAGCTTCCATCTTAGCTCTCGTGGCCTCTAAATCAGCTAACTTTTTAGATACTTCATCATAGGAGGCTTGAAGTGTTGCTAACTCAGCCTCAGTGGCATCTTTAGCAGCTTGTGCACTAGCTAACTCAGCCTTTGTAGCTTCAACTTCACTGCGAATTTGTTCTATTTCCGCCATGCGTTCTGCTAATTCTTGCTTATTTTGCTCAAGCAATGCTTGGCCTCGAATAAGCTCTTGCGTCTTAGCAGCTACCTCATCATTAAGTTGCTTCATATCCGCTCGCAACTGATCCATCCCAAAGAGTGCTGTTCGTACACTTTGAGAGGTAATTGTTAATACACCTACCGTAGCAGCTGCAACTAACAAACCCGTTACGATAGTAACAATAATCGATGTATGCTTAGGCCTTAATCCAAAGAGGGACATGCGACGCTTACCAACTTTGGTGCCTAACTTATCCCCCATGTAGGCAATAAGTCCACCCATAAGGGCGATAATAACTAATATTTTAACACCTACTAACATCGAGTCCCTCCTTTCATAAGATTACAATTATTCAATTCCAAAACACGCTATTGCGTAAGTCAAATTTAATTCTTTATATACTAGGTTACTTTGATACACGCCAGTTCAAATATAGGCCCGCAATGATGCCTAATGTATCTGGAATTAATGCAGCAAATACAGTTGGCAATGCACCACCTTTACCTAATGCACCAGCAAATGTCATCACACCATAATAGATAAAGATGATTAAAATACTGATACCAAAGCCAATGGATGAGCTAGAACGTTGCTTTTGAAGACCTAATGGGGCACCTACAAGAGCAAATACAAAGCTAGCTAAAGGAATTGTAAAGCGTTGATACATTTCCATTTCTAGTTTATTGGCATTCGTATAAGCAGCCTTATACGCTTTAATTTGATGACGCAATTCTTTGATTGTCAGTTCTTCAGGTTTACGTTGATCTTGTTGGATATCCTTTGGTGCAGACTTAATCGGTAAGGATTGCTCCTTGAACTTCATGGTACGTTCTACACCATCACCGGCGGAAATATCATAAATGATGCCGTTTTGCATCACCCAATATTGACCATTCCAAACAGCAGTATCTGCATTCTCAACCTGTTGTAGCTTGCCACCTTCACCAAATTGTTGCACCGTAATCATGCTCAACTTTTTAGTCTCTGCATTGTAGCTTTTAGCATACATCAATGTACCCAAATCATTACCATTCATCGTTTTTAAAACGATATGATTTTGTGTTTGAGGTGATGCATTTTTCATAATTTGTTCGCGTACGATTGTTTGATACATATTATTTGTACGTGGTACAACAAATTCATTAAATGCTACAGCCCCAATCGAGATAATGAGTGCGATGATGTATACCGGCATCGCTAAACGTAAAAAGCTAAGACCACCGGCACGCATAACAACAATTTCACTGGTGCTACTCAAGCGACTAAAGGTCATAAGAGAAGCCAATAACACTGACATAGGGAATGTTAAAATAACAATGCTTGGTAAAGCCAATACAAAAGCTTTCATAACCAGCAATAATGGAGCCCCATATTCAGTAATATATTGAGCAATTCTAAACAATGTGCCTGTGCCAATAAAAATACTGGTAAAAGCAAATACCCCAAATAAGAATGGGCCTACAAAGGCTTTTAATATATATTTATCTAATAATCTCATAGTCCCCTCCTATAATCTAAAGTTATCCCCTAAGTAATGCTCACGAGCGATTGGGTCGTTTGCAATTTCTTCAGGGGTGCCTTCTAGGAGGATCTTACCACTACTTAAAATATAAGCCTTATCTACAATCCCCAATGTTTCACGCACATTGTGGTCTGTAATCAAGATACCTATACCGCGATTTTTTACATGCAAAATGATTTGTTGAATGTCAGCAACTGCGATAGGGTCGACGCCAGCAAAAGGTTCATCGAGAAGAATAAAATTCGGTTCTAACGCAAGACAACGAGCGATTTCTACGCGACGGCGTTCACCACCAGATAGCTGCATCCCCATACGATCCCGAACATGACCAATATGAAATTCTTCAATGAGGGATTCCACTATAGCTTCAATTTCATCAGATTTCTTTGATGTTGTTTGAAGCATCGCTCGAATATTATCTTCAACAGTCATGGATCGAAAGATTGATGCTTCCTGTGGGAGATACCCAATACCTTCAGCAGCACGTTTATACATTGGAATATTCGTAATATCCTTGCCATCAACGGTAATGATACCAGAACTAGGTCGTTCAATGCCTACAATCATATAGAATGATGTAGTTTTCCCTGCCCCATTAGGACCTAGGAGCCCAACGACTTGCCCCTTATCAACGCGTAAACTAACCCCATCTACAACATTGCGCCCGTTAAAGGTTTTGACTAAGTTTTTGGTTTCTATATACATATTTAATCCTTATTGATTTGGAACAATGATAAGTGTACTACGACCACCTAATGTCTCAGCAGAATCATCAGCTAAACGAATTTTAAGCTCTGGTGCATTAAGTACATTGCCGTTTTGAACAGCATGAGCAGAACCAGATAAAAGTACAACCCCATCATTTTGATTTGGTGTTTGTGTGTAGGTAGCACGTTCAGCAGAGCCAGAAACATTTCGTTCTGGATTAGAGAATGTTACATCCCCTTGTGCTACTGCGCGAATTTCTTTTAGCCACCCTTCAACTTGATTACCTGTCAACGTTGTACCTTCTGCAATCAAACGAGCATTGCCAGATACAAGGCCATATTCTGTATCTGTATTGTATTCAACTTTATCGCCAAAAATTTGACGATCGCTACGTTGTAAATGAACACCACCATTAGCAGTGAATTTATTATTATTATAGCTGTGCACTGATTGTGCAGACATGGCCATATCAGAACCAATCATAGATACGCCGCCATCAAGATTTGCTTCTTGAGTTTTTGTATTGTACCAACCATTGGCACCAGTCATCGTTTTATCAGCTTGAGTAATTACCACATTACCTTTTGCATCAGCAATTCCCGTATTGCCATCATAAGATAATGTATCTGCGCTAATAGTCAAAGGATCATTTGCGGCCCAAGCTGTAACAGATGCTGTCATAAGCATAGCCAAAATAGCCATACCAATCTGTTTTTTCTTATTCATTATATTTCCTCGCATTACTTCTTCGTTAACTTTGCATTACCAATAGCTTTAATTTTCTTCAAGGACATATTGCCTTCAAGTTTATCACCAGTTAATGTTATATCTTTACCGTTATAGGTAAAGGCAGATTTAGATGTCAACGTTTTCGTCTTATTATCAAAGTGAAGTGCATCAGTTTTAAACTCAGCTCCATCAGTATTTGTGGCTGTAACACCTTGATCAATATCAAGGGAGTTGCGATCACCAGTCAATACAGCATGAGGTGCTGTGATTGTTGTAGTTACATCATCTTGATAGAAAAGACCTTTTAAATTAGTCAGCACAATAGCTTTTGTACGTGGATCATATTCAATCTTTTCCGCTGATAATGCCCATACTAGCTTGCCATCTTTTTCCTCTTGTAAATCGGCTCCTTGGAAGTTAACTAGTTGTCCATTCTGATTTGGAGTGGAACCAACATCACCAGAGTCTTTCATAATATATACGATAAGACCAATCAGAGCCAACACTATAGCGGCCACTATGGCAATTAATTTTTTATTGTTTTTCATGTGCCCTCTCCCGTGCAGCTACCTTCTTATCATAATCAATAATTTGATCCATCTTAGTCATCCAACGATGTTGGAACCATAGCCACTCATCTGGATGTTCACGGATAAAGTCTTCTGTAACACGTACACATTCCTCAGTAAGACGATACATATCTGCATCTTCATCACCTGTATCAACATAATGTAATGCTGGTAAAATGTGAACAATATGCCCACCTTCAGGTTTTCTAGATGCAAAAATTGGAACTACGGGAGAACCAAATTTTTTTGCAAATGTAGCTGGCCCAATAACCGCTGAGGAATCTTGCCCTAAAAATGGAACAGGCAAACCATGTATATATCCATCTTGATCGGCTAAGAATCCAAGTAATTTTTTCTTTTTTAAAGCCTTAGCAGCAGAAACGATTTCATTACCACCACTAGCAAACACATCAAGACCTACCATCTCGCGATATTCATTCATGAGACGTGTAAATTGAGCATTAGGTTGTTTCTTAACAATAG
>URQX01000067.1 GCA_900550175.1 uncultured Veillonella sp. | reverse complement strand
ACAGTTTGATCTCTTGGTCGTTCCTTAAACCGACTTCATCGTAGTCCACATCCAATGTATTGTCAACTTATATGACTAAAATGTATTTTTTATCACACTTTCATTAGCATTATGATGAAAACGCATAGATTTTCACATTTCCACATAAGTTTTATTCACATCGTTATAACTCACAGGAATTATCGATATATGGCATATATTGATGTTTTTCAATCAAATCGAACTTCATCTATACAATATATAGAGCCTTTTCAATATAAAACAACATCTCATATACAAGAACTAGACCATACACCTCCCTATAAAGATACAATAATATACAAAAAACCGGCTTTCAAATGCCAACAATAATGTTCAATTATGTCTAACATTAGAAAACCGGTTATATTACTAAATACGTACCTACCCAAGGTATGTATTTAGTATACCATATTATGAAATTATATATCTACTATAAAGCATGCTAATTATACAAGATATGACAATTATACAGATTTTTCGGCAGATAATTGAACTTTTACAAAAGCCCCTACCCAGCCAAACAACTGCCAAAACACTATGGTTACTTGATGACTATATAGCTCAAAGTCAGATAAACCACTAAATAAAACCCCTATGGCTAGCGCACCTACACCAATTTGTGCAGCTTGGCGGAATATGTCGCCTTTAAGTCTTATAGATGTAATAACATGACCCACGATAACTGCGAGGAATGATAGCAATCCAGGAATACCTGTTTCAGCTAACATATTTAGGTACAGGTTATGAGCATGATACATCAAGACATGAGGTCCTTGAATATAATAATTATAATCTGGATAGACTAAGTAAAATGTATTCCACCCAATGCCAAAGATAGGATTTTCACGTACGATATACATGGTACTATCCCAAAGAGCCCATCGAAGATCGGCTGACGTATCATGACCTTGGAATATGGACCATAATCTTGAGGCGATTTCACCATCATAAAAGTACAAGATAATTGGCACTACTAATAGGGATAAGAATAATCGTCTTTCCACAAAGATAGCCCAATATAGAATCATCGCTGCGAAGCTAATCCAAATCCCCCTAGAATAGGTTAATAACATCGTTAAGAACAATATAATGCCTATAACGAGCATGGTCACAACTTCACGGGTACGATTTTCTTTCATATATACCAAGATATAACTGATACATACGCTGAGTATCATCAAGAGATAAGCGCCTAATAAATTAGGATTTTGTAGTGTGGACGACATACGACGCATCAATTTTGGGAATTGTGCTGCATCTACCCACTCTTTTATATGTATATTGGGAACAAATACATATTGATAAGCACCTATGATACATACTAAAACAGCAGTACCTAGTAAGGCGCGAAGAAAATAATTCCACTGCTTAGGGGTTTGAATGTATGTGCGAACGAGATAATACATTCCACCGCTAGCCACGATTTGATAAAACCAACTTTGGATTGACCAATCCCAATTCTCTGACACCAGTGAAGATATTCCTGTCCATACCACAAAGATCATAACAGACCATGATAAATAACCTGTTGGTAAGCTCAAAGATTTACTAGATATTAAATCATATAGTGCAAGGCCTATCGCTAGCCAAAGTAGCACATCCCCCACCATCGGTTGCAAAGGCATGGCCACAACAACGCCATAAATTAAACGTTCAATATAGAATGTAATTCTCTTCTGATTAGGAATAAGTGAGAGTTCCATAGGCTCACCTTAATGACTCATCTCATGGTTAAACCACTGACGAGCATCTCCTAAAATATATAGGGAACCACAAACGGCGATAATATCACCAGACTTTGTATGTTTGTAGGCTAAGGCTAACGCCTCTTCAATAGAATCGGCTGTTTGTGCTATCGCTTTCGGAACAATATGACGTATTTTCTCAACCAAAACCTCTGGCACTTCTGTTCTATCTGTCGGTGCCGGTACAACGAGAACTGTATCCCCCGCCTTAACCAACTCACGAATAATAGCATCTTGATTTTTATCTTTCAGAATTGCCATCACAATCGTTTTGGGTGTGTCCTTAAATAATTCAGCATAGGTCATGCTGAAAGATTCTGCACCTGCCGCATTATGAGCACCGTCAAAGATATAGGTACGATCTAAGCCTCGTTTAACTTCAAAACGCCCTGCCCACGTAGTGCGAGCAAATCCTTCACGCATCGTTTCTTCACTGATGCTCTTATCTTCTTTCATCAATAGACGTACAGCCATCAATGCACATGCGAGGTTTACAGATTGATGAATACCTGCCATTGTAGTAAACAGCATAGCAGGAGCAGAATCACTAGTACTCACAGTAATCATTTGACCACCTGTTACAGCACTACGGCTATCGATACCAAAATCTTTATTGAAAGCATATACTTTAGCATGACTCTCTTTAGCCACCTCTTCAATAATACGAAGAGGTGCATCCTGTGCAGCCGTTACAACAGGGACTTTGGATTTAATAATCCCAGCCTTGTGACGTGCAATGTCCTCAACAGTATCACCACAGTATGCTTGATGATCGATTGTTACATTGGTAATAATCGATACTTTTGGAGTCACGATATTTGTGGAGTCTAGTAGTCCACCTAAGCCAACTTCTACCACGGCATAATCTACAGCTTGATCTTTGAAGAACAAAAAGGCTGCAGCCGTCAAGATTTCAAATTGCGTTGGTGATTCTATGCCATTACTAATGATAGTATCAACTGCCACTTTTACACGGCTAATTAATTCACCGAAGGCTTCCTCTGTAATATTTCCATCATTGATTTGAATTCGCTCCGTATAGGATTGAAGGTGAGGCGATGTAAATCGCCCCACCCGTAATCCACTTGTAAACAGTGCGTAGGAAATATATGAGGTAACCGAGCCCTTACCATTCGTGCCTGTTACATGAACAATTTTATAGTCCTCTTGTGGATTCCCAAGGGCTTCCATAAGCGCTGTAATTCGTTCAAGGCCAGGCTTTATACCGAATGAAGATGCCTGTTCTAAATAGGCTAAGGCCTCTTGATATGTCATATAAACCTCCTATTATAAGGTTTCAAGGAACGCTTCACGTTCCAATAACGCTTGTTGTTTTTGTTTATATTCTTCTAACTTTTCTTTTTCTTTTGCTACTACAGCTTCTGGAGCTTTTGCTAGGAAACCTTGATTAGACAACTTGCCTTCCAAACGGGAAATTTCTTTTTCCATTTGGATTTTTTCTTTCGCAATACGCTCTCTTTCTTTTTCACCGTCAATCAAGTCTTTAAGCAAGAGATATACTTCCATACCATTTACAACTGTTACAGTCGCATTTTCTGGTTTTGGATCATCGGCACCAAGAATTGTTACCTTCTCAGCCCAAGCTAATGTAACGAAGTAATCGCTATGATCTGCTACAGTTTGAGCTAATGCTTCATCTGTTAGTGCTACGATAACCTCAGCTTTTTTACCTAAAGGCACATTCATTTCAGCACGCATGTTACGAATACCTTTGATGGCATCCATCATAACTTCCATTTGACGTGCTGCACTTTCAAGATTATCAAATTTTAATGCTTCAGGCCATTTTGCAACAACGATACTATCCCCTTCATGAGGTAAATGTTGCCAAATATGTTCTGTTACGAACGGCATAAATGGATGTAACAATTCAAGCATGTGACGCAAGATTGTTACGAGTAAATATTGAACTGTACGACGATCACGTTCATTACCATCGTTGTATAAACGAGGTTTAGCTAACTCAATATACCAGTCACAGTATGTGTTCCAAATGAAATCATATACGGAACTAGCCGCTTCACCAAGTTCGAATTTATCGAGATTAGAAGTTACACTTTGTACTGTTTCATTATATTTTTGTACAATCCATTGGTCTGCTAATGTCAAATCATCTGCAGTTGGAACGAAGCTTTCATCATAATTTGTAAGATTCATCAATACAAATTTGGATGCATTCCAAATCTTATTGGCAAAGTTACGATTAGCCTCAACACGTTCCATATAGAAGCGCATATCATTACCAGGTGTATTGCCAGTTACGAGAGTAAAACGTAATGCATCAGCACCATATTGGTCGATAACTTCAAGAGGGTTAATACCATTGCCCAAGGATTTACTCATTTTACGACCTTGGCTATCGCGAACAAGACCATGAATAAATACATGTTTAAATGGAATTTCATGTTCGAACTCAAGAGCCATAAAGATCATACGAGCTACCCAGAAGAAGATAATATCGTAGCCAGTTACAAGAACACTTGTTGGGTACCATTGTTTAAGTTCTGGTGTTCGGTCAGGCCAGCCCATTGTAGCAAATGGCCACAAGCCAGAGCTGAACCATGTATCAAGAACGTCTGGATCTTGTGTTACGTGACCGTGACAATGAGGACATTCCGTAATGTCTTCACGACTTACAATAGTTTCACCGCAATCATCGCAGTACCATGCAGGAATACGATGACCCCACCACAATTGACGGGAAATCGTCCAGTCGCGGATGTTTTCAAGCCAGTTTACATATGTTTTTGTAAAACGTTCAGGAACGAACTCTACTTCGTGATCTTTAACAACTTTAAGAGCTGGTTCTGCCAATGGTTTCATATCTACAAACCATTGTTTAGATACCATTGGCTCAATAATTGTGTTACAACGAGAGCAATGACCTACTGCATGGTCATGATCATCGATTTTTTCAAGCAAGCCTAGTTCTTTGAGTTCAGCTACAACTTGTTTACGAGCTTCTTCACGAGTCATGCCATTGAACTTGCCAGCACCTTCATTCATTGTAGCATCATTGTTCATAACAACGATGGATTCCAAATTATGACGTTGGCCCATTTCAAAGTCATTAGGGTCATGAGCAGGTGTAATTTTTACACAGCCTGTACCGAAGCTAGCATCTACATAATCATCGGCAATTACAGGAATTTCGCGATTAACAAATGGTAAAATCAATGTTTTGCCGATGAGGTCTTTATAACGATCATCATCAGGATTTACTGCTACTGCTACGTCACCGAACATTGTTTCTGGACGTGTGGTAGCAACAACTACGAAACGATTATCCTCACCTTTTACAGGATATTTAATATGCCATAAGTGGCCATGTTCGTCTTCATGTTCAACTTCAACATCAGATAAAGCAGTAGCACAACGAGGGCACCAGTTGATGATGCGTTCACCGCGATAGATTAAGCCTTTTTCATAAAGGCTTACGAACACTTCACGCACTGCATGATAGTAACCTTCATCTAATGTAAAGCGTTCGCGAGACCAGTCACAAGATGCGCCTAAGCTACGAATTTGTTTTACAATAGTATCGCCGTATTCTTTTTTCCATTCCCATACGCGTTCTACGAATTTTTCACGGCCTAAATCATAGCGAGATTTGCCTTCTTCTTTAGCAAGCATTTCTTCTACTTTGATTTGTGTAGCAATACCAGCATGGTCAGTACCTGGCATCCACAATACATTGTAACCTTGCATGCGTTTGAAACGGATGAGGATATCTTGCAATGTATTATCTAAAGCATGGCCCATATGCAACATACCAGTTACATTAGGAGGCGGCAACACGATACTAAATGGTTCTTTATTAGTGTCTACTTCTTCGTGAAAGTATCCTTGGTTTTCCCAATATGAATACCATTTCCCTTCTATTTCACCGGGGTTATAAGTGGTTAAATTTTCGTAGGTTTTCATCGTTCCTCCTAAATAAACTCCTTAGCGCTTCATAATCTTAGCCAATACAAATAGGCTTGTTTCATATAGCAATATCATAGGCAATGCAATCATCGTTTGAGAGAACATATCCGGTGTTGGTGAAATGACCGCACCTATAATAAAGGATATAAGAATAAATATCTTACGTTTCGTTTTTAAAAAACGTGATGTAATTAAGTTGAAATATCCCAAGATGATTAAAATCAACGGCAACTCAAAGATAAATCCAAAGGGTAGTACAAAGGATAATACAAAGTCCATGTACTGACCGATGGAAAACAGCGGTTGTAATTCGTCGGTAGCAAAGCCCATAAAGAACTTAACAGCTGCTGGTAGCACGAGAAAATAAGAAAATACAATACCTATGCCAAATAAGCCTATAGCAACCGGTAAAATCCAATTGGATAGTTGCTTTTCTCGCACCGTAAGGGCAGGCTTAACAAATAACCAGATTTGATGCAATATAATAGGTGCCCCTATAATAAGACCACCTACTATAGACACCTTCATATATGTAAAGAAGGCCTCAGTCGGTTTCATATAATAGAGCTTACCAGCTGGCTTTAGGAGTATTTCCAATAAGAAGTCTACATAATAATAAGAAATACACGTTCCTATAACAACTGCAACAGCCATTATAATAAAACGCTTTCGCAATTCAGATAGATGACCCACAAGAGATAATTCCCGTGCTTCGTCCATCATTTTCTGTTCCATTTCAGTATAAATAGGTTCTTCTTCCGGTTCCTCAGGAACGCGTTGATTTGCCACCTTATACCGTTCTTGCTCAGCCTTTAACTCTGCTTCACGACGTTTTTGACGAACTACACTATCAAAAGAAGGTTTTTGTATGGGATATTCGAAGTCCGGTTTTGGTTCGAATGGTTCCATATTATACCTTTCTATCAGCTAAATTTTCTACTGCCATCACAAGGAATTCCTTGCCTGGGAAATCACGGACAGCGTCGAGTGCTGCCAAAGCATCTTTGCAATATTGATCGGCTACAGCTAATGTATTATCAATACCACCTTGAGCGATAACATAGTCGATAATAGCCTGCTCATCGCCGCCATTATTCAAGTCCTTAATATCTGCAAGTAATTTATCTTTATTGTCATCGTTTACGATACTTAATAAAGGATATGTCAATAAACCTTCGCGTAGGTCATTCCCCACGGGTTTCCCAGTCGTCTCTGTTGTTTCACGATAGTCCATAATATCATCAGTGATTTGGAATGCCATACCCAAAGCATGACCATATTTTTTCAACTCAACGATTTCAGATTCGCTCCAGCCCCCTAATAGGCCCCCCAATTCCATACAGCCTTCCATAAAATCAGCCGTTTTCTTTTGGGTCTTAGTCATATAACGCTCAATACCTTGATCGATGCGATATACATCTTCCATCTGCATGAACTCACCTTCTACAAGGCAAGTAATGATATGAGAGAAAATTTGTAAATACTTCATATTAGGCATTTCAGATACAATTTGAAATGCTTTGGCAAACAAGTAGTCCCCACTAAGGATGGCTACCTTATTGCCTTTGTGCATATGTATAGTATCTTCACCGCGACGAATCTCAGCTTGATCTAATACATCATCGTGAATCAGTGTAGCTAAATGAAGCATTTCTACAGCTTCAGCAATTCTAATACGCTGACGTTCTACAGAGGTACCTGCATTAGCAATCAATAAACATAATTGCGCACGCAAACGCTTGCCACCTGCAGCAGATAATGGTCGAATCAGTGCATTAAAGTCTTCTGCACCTGTATTAAAAGATGATGCAAGAGACTCTTCCACACCCTCTAAATCTAGAGCAATGCGTTCCATAATCTCTAATTCATTGGTTTGACTCATGCTTCATCTCCTACTAGAACTTTATTGATGCGTTGTTGTAAAAGCTCACGGCCAGTATGCTTCAAAGAACTATACAGAATTGGCGGTGTTGCAGTTGGATACATTTCCTTAATGATCGCTAAATTAGCAGACTTTTCTTTAGCTGTTAATTTATCGACCTTAGTCACTACAATTTGTAATGGTACACCAGCTTCAACGAGCCAATCATAAGCTACCTTATCGATAGGCATCTCAGGATGACGACCATCAATTAATAAACACAACAACATCAATCGTTCAGAATGTAAAATATAATCGGCAATAAAGGAAGACCACAAATTGCGGTTTCCTTTATTTGTCTTTGCAAATCCATACCCAGGAAGGTCAACGAGGAACCAATGGTAACGGCGTTCCTCTGTTTCAGAAATATCCTCTTTTGATTCAATATCAAAGTAGTTAATTGTCTTAGTCTTACCTGGTTGGCCACTAACGAGGGCTAACCCACGATAATTACACAACGAGTTAATCAACGAAGATTTGCCCACATTAGAGCGCCCAATGAAAGCAATCTCTACTGTATCCCCTTCTGGATATTGATCTGCCTTCACGCAGGAAGTATTATATTTTGCTGCTATAATACGAGGCCCCTTCGGTTCTTTTCGTGTATATTGTGGTTTTGGGCCCATTTGTTTAGTGGATTTTTTCTTTTTTTGCATTACACAAGTGCCTTTGCTAATACTTCATCCATTGTCTTAACTGGCGTGATAATGAGACCTTCTTTTACAATGTCAGGCAATTCTGCAATATCCTTTTCATTGCCTTTCGGAATCAATACTTCTTTAATGCCATTAGACAAGGCTGCTAATAACTTTTCTTTTAAACCGCCGATTGGTAATACACGGCCACGCAATGTAATTTCACCAGTCATGGCAATATCAGAACGAACCTTGCGGTTTGTTAAAATAGATACCATCGCCAATGTCATTGTAATACCTGCAGAAGGGCCATCCTTAGGTGTCGCACCTTCCGGCAAGTGAACGTGAATATCGAGTTTCTTATAGAAATCATCCTCGATTTTTAAGGCTTTTGCATTGTGGCGGATATAGCTCATCGCAGCTTGACCAGATTCTTGCATAACCTTACCTAAGCTACCAGTCAATGCAAGTTTACCTGTACCATTCATAGTTGTTGCTTCGCATGGCAATACAACGCCACCTACAGAAGTCCAAGCTAAACCATTTACATAGCCAATTTGCGGTTTCTTTTCGCGCTCTTGGTCAACAAAAATTGGTGCACCCAAGAATTCGTGAAGATTTTTTGTCGTTACTTTCGGTGCATCTCCACCTTCTTCAACGACTTTATAAGCAATTTTACGACAAATCTTAGCAATCGTTTTTTCTAAGGTACGAACACCGGCTTCACGAGTATATTCGGAGACTACCTTTTTCAACACTGCATCAGATAATTTAACCTTATAATCTTCAAGGCCATTTTTCTTGATTTGTTTAGGTACTAAATAGCGCTTAGCAAT
>URQX01000066.1 GCA_900550175.1 uncultured Veillonella sp. | reverse complement strand
ATATAACTAAATAGTAGGAAGGTTTTAGTATGAAAGAAACAGGAAAATTTGGCTTCTGGAGTATTGTACTCCTTGGCATGAATGGTATTGTAGGGACAGGTATTTTCCTACTACCAAACAAAGCGTATTCTATAATTGGTTCCGCTAGTTTAGGTGTCCTATTATTTGACGCCGTTATTGCAGGCTGTATCGCACTTTGCTTTGCCGAGGCAGCTAGCCTATTTACACGTAATGGTGGTCCTTACCTATATGCAAAACATGCTTTAGGTGACTTTTGGGCCTTCGAAGTAGGCGTTCTGAAATGGATCGTAACCGTCATTGCCTGGGCTGCTATGGCCGTTGGCTTTGCTACCGCACTAGGTGCAGCAGTACCAGCGTTAAGTGGTGATTTTGCAAAAGATACTATTTCATTCATCTTAATCGTAGGTCTTACGATTGTAAATATCTTTGGTGTTAACGTATCCAAATTCGTTAACAACTTAATGACCATTTCTAAGTTAGTCCCTCTCGCCCTATTTATTGCGATTGGTATCTTCTTTATTAATGGAGCTAACTTTACACCAGTCTTCCCTCAAGATACCTATGTAGATGGTTCATTTGCTCAAGCTGCAGTCCTTCTATTCTTTGCTTATACAGGGTTTGAAGTTATTGCCATTGCTGCAGAGGATATGAAAAATCCTAAAAAGAATTTACCACGTGCTATTATCATGTGTATGCTTCTTGTATCTATCCTATACATGGCAATCCTGGCCGTATCTATTGGTGTTCTTGGTACTGACCTAGCAAATACAAAGGCTCCAGTACAAGATGCATTCAATGTAATCGTTGGCCCAATTGGCATGTATGTCGTACTAGTAGGTACCTTAATCTCTATGGGTGGTATCAACTTTGCTGAGGCTTACTATGCACCGCGTGTGGCTACATCCATGGCAGAAGATGGCATGCTACCAAGTGCATTGGCAAAACGTAATCGTTACAATGCACCATATGTTGCAGCTATTGTTACTGCTATTGCCAGTGTATTACTTGCATGGTCTGGTTCCTTTACTACACTAGCAGCCATTAGTGCAGTATCTCGTTTCACCCAATACCTGCCAACATGTTTGGCTGTTATTATCTTCCGTCGTAAATGGGCAGATAAAGCTCGATCCTACACAATCCCAGGTGGCTATTTAATACCAGTTATTGCGATCGGCACATCCCTATGGATGCTCGCCCAAGCACAAACCAACCAATTACTATGGGGTCTAGGCGGCTGTATCATAATCTTGCCGTTCTACTACTCCTACTGGAAAAAGAAAAAAGCTGGACTCATTAAAAACAATGACGAAATGTAGATACTACCAGTTAAAAGTAATTTGAATTACCTTGACTACATTTATTTTGTAGATACTACCAGTTAAAAATATTTATTTTTAACACAAAAAAACTACCAGTTAAACACATGGTACTGTAAGTGGATCGTCAATAATAGACGACCTACTCTGTACATTGTAAAATTAACTGGTAGTTTTTTATATTTCTGTACCATATATGCTGTAACTACATATATCTAGTTGTATCAAATTATGTATATAGATTTAACATTCAATAAGATACTTTTAACTGGTAGTATCTCATTAACTATATATTTTTAGGCTAAATATGATACTTTTAACTGGTAGTATCTCATCAACCATATATACTTTTAGACTAAATATGATACTTTTAACTGGTAGTATCTCATTAACCATATATTTTTAGGCTAAATATAATACTTTCAACTGGTAGTATCTCTCTAACCATATATAGTTAGACTAAGTATAGTACATTTTACTGATAGAGTTAATTAAAATAAATCTTCTTCAATAGTTATTGTTTTGCTTAGTTCTTCTTCAATATAGCCAACTTCATCAGTGGCTTCATCTTCGTCGCGTGTGTCAATATAGATACTAATAAGTGCTAGTGCGCCTTCTTCATTGAGAGTTGCAATGGCACTCATAGGACCATAGGTTAAAATAAGGCCATCTTCTTCATCGCGAATGATATGAGGTACCGCATCAAAATGTTGATTCATTAATTGATCAAAGTAATCTTCTACATCAAGGCCGCTTTCAAGGGTAATCGATTCAGAATCGCCTTTTTGGAATACAACACGTGTGTCTTCATCTATATACTGGTAGAAATCGTCTACATCAACATTCCCGGTTTCAAGCCACATGCTGAGGGCTGTAAGCCAATCTTTCACAGTAGTTGGTGCAGAAATAAAGGCATACTCGCTTTTGTCATCGCCAAAGCGAAGATCATCATACTCAATACTATAGTTTTCCTGACTAGATACGATGCGGTCTACGAGCCCCTCATCATTTACATCTACAAAAATCATGTACACATAGTTATCGCCGCTTTCATAAGAAACAGTCAAACCATGACGGCCCTCCTTGAATAGCGCATCCTCCTCGTACACATCGGTAATATGCATGACCTTACACGTAACAGGCACATTATCGGCCTTAATAGACTCAGTCATAGAGGATAAAAACTCAATACTTTCATTTCGATTGCGCCCAATAATACCACGACCCGTGGACATGTACTCGCAGTCCTCTGCCAAGAAAGATTCGATACCGTGAATATCCGCGGATTCGAGAATAGATTTTATCAATAAAAGAGCTTGTATTTCAGTCATACTACTTCTCCAAATCTTTTTTAACTATATCTTCAATATTAGCAAGATCAATATTGCCCTTGAATTTCTCAGGAATAGCAACTAACCTAACATCAGTTAACATATTACGAAGCTGCTCTTTAGTATAGGACATATTTCTATCATAATGCAATATACTAGTAAATGATGTTCTTTCATCCATAGTATAAAACAACATCATTCCCTCATGATTAGCCTTTTCTTGTTCCACCAGAATTCCTGGCACTCCATCATTCCATACAATACGCTTAGCAAAATAAACATAGCCCTCAGGCGATTTAATGGTATTAATCATCACCTCATTAAGGAAACTATCTAACTCAATAGAATCTGCTCCGTTCTCCTTATCTATCGTTTCTACATAGACAGTATGTGTTATACCAGAATGACTTTTATAGGATAAACCATTTTTAACATCGCTTACGGAACCCTTAACTGTTGCATCATTAAGAATACGATAGATAAAATTTTCTCCATCTATTTTTATTGTATGAGAATATACATTACTATCTGTTAGTGATTTTATAGATGGTAGCACATAATTAACAAGAATAGGACTAATTACCTGTCCAGTTCCCTGTTTAGCCTCAGTTAAACCAACATGATATCGAATAGTCGAATCATTAGCAAAGGCAAAATTTAAGTCAGAACGAAACTGATCTTTATTATTTTTCTTAACTTTTCCATATAAAGAATCCCAGTAACTATCTGTTAATCCTGCATAGGAAAAACTCGCGCCATGGATATCTTCTCAGACAGGCCATTTTCTATGTACAATTGCTTAGTTTTAGCATACTGTTTACTCTTTTGAAAGTCTCTCAATGCGCCCTCTTGTATGTTTTTAATTGAGGAGTCACGATGTACGTAACCTTCATAAGCATTTGTAGGAATTCTATTATCAGCACCAGGAATATTAACATCAACAGCTCCTGCCAAAGCAGTAACCAAACTGATATATACTGAAAGTGCTATTGTTTTACGAATCATGCATCTCTCCAATTTTAAAACTCTCAACTATGGTACATTAATTGTAACATAGTCTAATTTTTTATGAAATTTTTCTCCGTCTGTCATATAATAGAGTAGTTAATATATACATTTGGAGGACTTTATGAAATATACTACTATCGTTTTCGATTGCGACGGCACATTGCTCGATACGGCTACAGATTTAGCGAATGCTGTAAATCATGTACTACGTACACATAACTTTCCTGAAAAATCTCTAGCAGAGGTAAAAGCAGCACTCGGTAATGCAGTAACGTACTTAATGCGTCAATGTTTACCAAGTTCTGTAGCAGATCATGAATTAGAACCATACATTGAGGAATTCAAAGCATACTATGGTGAGCATTTAAAAGACACAACAGCTCCTTACCCTGGCATCCTAGATATGCTAGATGCATTGCGTGAACAAGGCTATAAATTAGCTATCGTGTCTAATAAAATCCAAGAAGGTGTAACACCACTTAATAAAGAGTACTTTGGCGATCGCTTACCTGTTGCTATTGGTGAAAGACCTGGCTTACAACGTAAACCAGCACCAGACATGGTACTCCAAGCCTTAAAAGAACTAGGCTCTACACCAGAAGAGTCTATTTATGTAGGTGACTCTGAAGTTGACGTAGCAACTGCAGAAAACTCTGGACTACTATGTATCGGTGTTACCTGGGGCTTTAGAGAAGAATCTCTCCACCAAGAATTAGGCGTAACACATATTGCTCGTAAAGCAGAGGATATTTTAAGTATTGTGGAAAACTTAAATAAATAACATCCTAAATTATAATCATTAATCTATAACAAATTCATATAAAATAAACGATTTACTTCTTAAAACCGCACAAAAATGGGAATTAAAATATTAGATCTCTCATTTTTTGCGGTTTTTCTTTTATTTTCTCTAATTTATTTGAACTTTCACATTATACTTTTTACGCATAGATAGCATTCCCAATCTATTGCCTTAAAAATGTGATATATGTTACATTTATAAGGCAGTGCTTTCACATAGATACGCCGTTAATTCAATAGTTAGTGTATTGAACAGGAGATGACAGCATAAAATCATGTGACTATTTTACTGTATGGTTGTAGTTAGTTGTCCCCCACGGAGAAATGAGGAACAAATGGAAAATGAAGTAAGAAAAGTTGAAATGAGTGAAAATGTAGCAGATCCTACAGGTCTTGGTCTACTTGGTCTAGCTATTGTATGTTTTGTGGTATCCACGTCCCGCGTAGGCTGGTCTGGTCCAACAACATCCGTTATTATCCCTTGGGCTGTTTTATTAGGTTCTTTGGCCCAATTAATGGCAAGTTATTTTGATTTCAAGAAAAACAATCCTTTCGGCTCTGTTGTATTCGGTGCATACGGTTTATTCTGGTCCGCAATGGCTGGCGTTTGGTTAACTCAAATGGGATCCTTCGGTCCTGAAATCCAAAAAGGTTTCGATGTAACACAATTGGCATTCGCTTTTGTGGGCTTCTTAATCTTCTCTATCTTTGGTACTATTGCATCTTTGAAAACAAACAAAGTTGTATTCGCTATTATGGTACTTATCTGCTTCCTATTCTTCGGTCTTGCAACAGACCTATTCTTAGGCGGCAAAACAGGCTTCTTCGCTCTTGCAGCATGGTCTGAATTATTTATCTCCCTATTGGGCTTCTACGGTTCCGGTGCTGTACTTGTAAACAAAGTCTTCGGCAAAACTGTATTTCCTATGGGTAAAAGTATTCTGTAATAGTTTAATAACTATATAAATTACTTGCACGATAAAAGAGGTTCCTATTGGTCACCTAGGTGACTATTAGGGACCTCTAATTTATTTACTTTTACGTTTGACATCGCTATATTGAACTTAAGGCCTATAAATGGGTCCAGTTTTAGCTAATCTTATAGAGATTGGCGGTGATGTTTCCATCAACTGAATCATTAGTATGATATAATATTATTTTGTATACTAAGTTATGTATTTGAAAGGAGGAAAATATAATGCAACAATCATGGAAAATTGCATTTGCCTACATAGGCGTTATTGTAGGTGCAGGACTCTCGAGTGGACAAGATCTTCTACAATATTTTATAAGTTTTGGCCAAATAGGTCTTATTGGTGTTCTATTACTAGGTCTATTAAATGCCGCATTTGGTAAAATCATGCTTTCTTTGGGGAGCTACTATCGTGCAGATAATCATGAAGAAGTTTTTACACAGATTTCCCATCCGATCATTACAAAAATCCTTGATTTTGTTCTAATCGCTGGTAGTTTTATTATGGGCTTCGTTATGATAGCCGGTGCAGGATCAAACTTAGAACAACAATTTGGACTTCCTTTTTGGGTTGGCGGATTAATTTGCTCACTTTTAATCATAACCGTATCATTTATGGACTTTGATAAAATTACCAGTGTTCTAGGTGTTTTTACTCCTATCATGATTGTTATGATATTCATCATTACAGGTTACTCTTTTATTGGTAAAAGTCATGATTGGACTACATTAGAGGCTATAGCCCACACAATCAAACCAGCCACAAGCAATGTATGGTTTTCTGTCATTAATTATTATTCTCTATGTGCTATGACAGCTGTTTCTATGGCCTTTATTTTAGGTGGTTCTGTTGTTCGTATTGGTATTGCTGAAAAAGGTGGCACTCGTGGCGGCCTATTAGTCGGATTAGTTGTTTTTATAGCTGCTATCTCTATTTTTGCAAATCTAGATACAGTAAAAGATGCAGATTTGCCGATTCTTGCTATTGCCAATCAAATTCATCCTTGGCTAGCATATATATATGCAATCACAGTCTTTTCACTTATTTTTAATACAGCATTCTCTCTTTTTTATTCTATTGCTAGACGTTTTGCCAACGGCAGTACAAAAAGGATGAGAATTGTTATTATTTTTGTAGTAACTATAGGATATATATGTAGTTTCTTTGGTTTTAAAGATTTGATTAGTATCCTCTACCCAATTCTCGGTTATATGGGACTATTACTCCTAATTATTCTTATTTATGGCTGGCTCCGTGATCGTAAAGATATCATTATGGAAAAACTCTTCCGAAGAAAGATGCTCCATTTATCATTAAAAAAACATAGTCCTCACAAAAATCTTTCAGAAAAAGAACGCGAACTATTCCATACATTAGGTGATATTAGTCAAGCAGATACAAAATCTCTTAAAGAAGATATTCATAATGAAGCAAAAGAAATACTTTCAAATACGGAAACAGTTCAAGAGCTAAAAGACTATGTAGAAGAGCATCTCTCAATAGACGAAGAAGTTATACATCAAAATATCAATATTCTACAAGAACAACAGGAAGAATCAAAATCAACTGAATCTTCTAAAGATAGACCTATCAAAAAGTCCAATATAAATAACAATGAAGTAAAATGAACAACGAGGAAATAATGACAGGTGTGGAATTAGAAATTATACTAAAAGCTGGAAAAATACTACTTAGCAGTGGCGCCGAAATCAGTCGTACAGAGGATACTATGAACTACATAGCACGAGCTATGAATTTTAAAGATTTAGAAGCCTACGTATCCAATAGAGGTATTTTTGCAACTGCTAAGAAAGCTGATGGAACTGAAATTACTCGTATTTGTAACGTTCCTGAAGTCGATATTAACCTCAGCAAAATTGAATCTGTTAATGCTCTCTCCCGACGTATCACACAAAAAAATATTACTATTGAGGAGATTGAAAGTGAACTTAATCAAATTGATACCATGTCAGACTATTCTTTTTTTTGGAGATTAGTAGCTTATACGTTAGGAGCTTCGGGCTTTAGCTATGCAATTGGTAGTTCTATAACAGACTCTATAATTGCAGGTATTATAGGCTTAATATTAGGCGTCTATATGTGTACGATTAAACGCATACTTAGCTCTGATGTATTGATTACCATTTTAGGTAGTATTCTAATAGCCTTATTGGGTAATCTCTTTATCCACTTTGAATTAGGCTCCAACCTATCAGTTATATTACTAGGAGCCATGATTGACATTGTTCCCGGAGTTCCTTTCGTCAATGCTATTAGAGAGTATAGCCAGAATAACTATAATACAGGAATAACCCTTATGATGGGCGCGTTACTTACCTGTATTTCAATGGCTGTAGGGGTCGCAGTAGTACAATCACTACTCTTCAACACACAAATGATTCCTCTTTATACCTCTAATTTAGATACTAATTCCTTAACCTCTATGTTTATGCGTAGTATAATGGCTGGTATTGGTACTACAGCATTTGCAATCTTATTCCGTGTAGCTAAACAACATTTTATCGATTGTACAATATTAGGATTCATCTCATGGTTCTTGTTCTTAATATTATCTTCACTACAGTCTAATGTTATGCTCTCCATATTCATCAGTGGTTTTATCATCGCCATAGCATCAAGAATATTGGCTGTTAAACGGAAATGCCCTGCTATAGTTTTCCTAATGACTAGCTTATTCCCTTTACTACCAGGGCTCAGCTTTTATCGATCCATTTATTATATGCTAATGGGACAAGAAACTATTGCCATTAGCTTCGCAAAAGAATCCTTTTTGATAGCTTTTACAATTGCTATATCTATCGTAATTGTAAAACATATAAAACCACCACTAATCAAAAAAAAACACTTATAAATAATATAACCTTATAACAAATTCATATAAATTACTTGCACAACAAAAGAGGTTCCTATAAGTCACTACTGTGAACATTAGGAACCTCTTTTATTTATAACTATATTGTGCTAATTAGATATCACTTATTTATAACTGAACTGCGCATCCATAATCATTTGGCCCAACTGCTCAATGCGAACACCTTCAGGTAGCTTGTCTCTATAAAACTGCAAATTATAATAGTAACGAGTATCTTCATAATCAGTAACTAATACCATATCCGTCCTATTATGTAATGGCCAGCCATACATAAATTCGGCTAGTAAACTACGCACACCATCATTATTGACCTCTATTACATCATGCTTAACAGGCAATACCATCTTTACGGTAGGTTCAGGAACCGTTCTATCGTTAATTATCTTCTTAACCTCTTTATCTAAGGATGCGCTACCATTATCAATCGCTCTAGCCTTTACATGCATAAATACCCCATTAGAGGTTCTAAACACCCTACCATCAATGTCCTTTGTTTCACCCTGCGTTTCAATAGCATCCTTTAATACTCGGAATTGATATGGTCCATAAAACTTTGTATCTGTAATAGCCTCTAATGCCGCATCATATTGACCATTATGTATATTCGTAACATGCATAAAAGGCTTTATATCGCTAGCTTGTGAAAGCATCGGTACGGCTAAACACAAGCCTAGACTAAATAGTGTAATATAACGTTTCATACACACATCCCCCATTGAACACTAATATTAACTGTATTGTAACATATTTTATGAAAACGTTTACAAAACGAAAGAGGTTCCTATTGGTCACCTAGGTGACTATTAGGAACCTCTAATCTATTTACTTTTATAATTGACAACACTATATTGAACTTGAGGCCTCTAAATGGGTCCAGCCTTTGCTAATCAACTCGAGGATTGGCGG